>CAZITC010000164.1:0-3847 GCA_964542085.1 uncultured Ruminococcus sp.
CGGATGATAACATAGGAAGAATGGTGGCGGTGCCTCTTTCTGATGACCTTACGCATTTTATTGCCGAGCCGGTGGAGCTTTTCCGGGCGGACGATCCTTCATGGACAAATCATCAGGTAACGGACGGTTGCTTTATGTACAAAACCAAGGACGGACAGCTTTTAATGCTTTGGTCAAACTTTGACAGCGCAGGGGATTATTGCGTGGGCATTGCACGTAGCAAAAGCGGAGAGGTTTTGGGCCCTTGGGAGCATGATGATAAGCTGTTGTTTTCCACAAAAACAACAGGAAAGTACGATGGCGGTCACGGAATGATTTTTAAGGACAATAACAATGATATGTACCTTTCCGTACATTCTCCCAATTATTCGAATGATGAAATTTGCGAAAAGGTGACATTTGTGCGCGTTCGTGAGGAAAACGGCACATTGGTTTGCGAAGGGTAGAAGGTGCAATAGGAGCATAGTGCCATTTGACCTTCATATTGGAAGAACTAAAAAATATGGAATAATAATTTTATTGCCCCCGTATGCTGATACGGGGGTGTTTTTTTGGTTATTTATTTAAAGCGCGCAACGGTTATTTTAATTTTGATGACGGCGGTGGTTGCCTACCTTACGGTCACACTGTATAAAAGGAATTTTAAGGGGGCGTTTTCCGCTTCAAATGTGAGGATTGTTGTAATTGATGCCGGTCACGGTCAGCCGGACGGCGGAGCAGTTTCTTCGGACGGAATCCAGGAGGAGAAAATAAATCTTGCAATTGCAAAAAAAGTTAGTGCAATTTTGGAAAATAGATGTTATAATGTAATTATGACAAGAGAGGATCACGAAGGAATACACACATCTGGTGAAACTGTTAGGGAAAAGAAGCTTTCGGATATGAAAAGACGAGCCAAAATTATGAATGAAAGCGGAGCGGATGTTTTCATCAGTATTCACATGAACAAGTTTTCGGATCCGTCCGTTTTCGGGGCGCAGGTATTTTACAGCGGAAATGCCTCGGGGTCGGAGCATCTTGGTCTGGCAATACAATCTGAGCTCTTGAAAATTGACGAGAAAAACAAGCGCGCGGCAAAGTGTGCGGAAAACACAATTTATCTTATGAAGAACGCAAAAATCCCGGCGGTTATTGCTGAGTGCGGATTTTTATCCAACAGTGCGGAAGCGGCAAAACTCAAGGACGATGGATATCAGGATAAGCTGGCGTTGGCGATTGCGGACGGAATATGCAAATATTTTGAGGAAGGTAATGACTTATGAAAACAAAAACAGTGTTTTGCTGTTCGGAATGTGGTTATGAAACGGCAAAATGGCTTGGCAAATGCCCGTCGTGCGGGCAGTGGAACACCTTGAAGGAATTTTCTTCGGCTGTGCGAAGCACGGAAAAGGCCGGAAAATATTCAACGCTTAATGTTTCACCCATGCGGTTGGACGAAATAGGAACGGACAGCAAGGAGCGCATGAAAACCGAAATTGCCGAGCTTGACAATGTGCTTGGCGGCGGCATTGTTACCGGCTCGCTGGTTTTGGTGGGCGGTGAGCCAGGAATAGGAAAATCGACGCTTCTTTTGGAAGTGTGCCGAAGTGCTGACAGCATCGGCACGGTTTTGTACGTGTCGGGCGAGGAGTCGGAAATTCAAATTAAAATGCGTGCGGAGCGCCTTGGTGTAACGTCGGACAAGCTTCTTATTTTGCCGCAGACAGATATTGATGCCGTTTTTTCGGCAGTGGATGAGGTAAGCCCGAAAATCTGTATAATTGATTCCGTTCAAACGATGTTTTCGGAGTCGGTGGAGTCCTCCGGCGGAAGTGTAAGCCAGGTGCGGGAGGTTACACTGAGAATTTTGCGTAAGGCAAAGGAAACTGGAATTGCGTTTTTTATCGTTGGTCATGTTACAAAGGACGGGGCAATTGCGGGGCCCAGAATTTTGGAGCATATGGTGGATGCCGTGCTTTATTTTGAAGGGGACAGAAATCAAAGCTACCGCATTTTAAGAGCGGTTAAAAACCGCTTCGGCTCCACCAATGAGGTTGGCGTTTTTGAAATGACCGGAAAGGGGCTGGTCGGGGTGGAAAACCCGTCAGCGGCGCTTCTTTCCGGAAGGCCGGAAAATGCATCCGGCTCATCGGTCACCTGCCTTATGGAGGGAACACGTCCGATTTTGGCGGAAATACAGGCACTGACTTCGCCCACAGGCTTTGGAATGCCGCGCCGCGCAGCGGAGGGAATGGACTACAACCGAATGGTTTTGCTTATTGCCATTATTGAAAAAAAGCTTGGCATAAGCATGCAAAACCAGGATGCCTACATAAATGTTATAGGGGGCCTTAAGGTGGATGAAACCGCGGCTGACCTTGCGGTCATCTGCTCGGTTATATCAAGCCTTAAAAACAGGGTACTGGATCGCAATACCGTTTTTATAGGTGAGGCCGGCCTTTCCGGTGAGATAAGGGCGGTTACAAATGTAAAGCAGCGCGTGTCGGAGGCCGCAAGGCTTGGCTTTGCAAAGGCCGTTATTCCCTATGCGTGCATGAAGGCCGCAGAGGAGGAAAAAGGCATTAAAATAATACCTGTAAAAAGTGTTATGGATGTTCTAAAGGAGGATATTTACGAATGAAAACAGGAAGACTGATAAAAAGAATTTATCCGTACTTCACCAGTTATAAAAAAATCATGGCGCTGGACTTGGCATGCGCCTCACTTACAACGCTGTGCGAAATAATTTTGCCGCTTATTGTAAGGAAAATTACGGATACGGCCATAAATGATTTCGCTGCTCTTACCGCCTCAATGGTATTAAAATGCGGTGCGCTTTACGTTGTGCTTCGTATAATTGATGTGTTTGCCAACTACTATATGTCCAACACCGGCCATGTTATGGGCGCAAAAATCGAAACGGATATGCGAAGGGATTTGTTTGCGCACCTTTCACAGCTTTCGTTTTCCTATTTCGGAAATACCAAGGTCGGGCAGATTATGGCGCGCATAACCTCGGACCTTTTTGATATTACGGAATTTGCACATCACTGCCCGGAGGAGTTTTTTATTGCGGCCATAAAGATTGTCGCTTCGTTTATTATTTTGTCCGGGATGAATTTGTACCTTACGCTTATTATGTTTACAACCGTTCCGCTTATGATTGTTGTTTCATCCTATTACAACCGAAAAATGCGGGCGGCATTCAAAAGCTCACGCGTTCAGATTGGTGAAATTAATTCCCAGGTGGAGGACAGCATTTTAGGAATACGGGTTGTAAAATCCTTTGCCAACGAGGATTTGGAGCAGCAGAAATTTGAGGAGGGCAACAAAAAATTCCTTGATATAAAAAAGCAGACCTATAAATACTTGGCCGGATTTAACACATCTGTCAGAATATTTGACGGCTTAATGTATATAATTGTTGTTGTGGCCGGTGCGCTTTTTATGATAGATGGGAAAATTACGCCCGGCGATTATGCGGCATACCTTCTTTACGTTTCCACGCTGATTGCGGCAATAAGAAGAATTGTGGAATTTACCGAGCAGTTTCAGCGCGGTATGACGGGAATAGAGCGCTTTTATGAGATTATGGACGTTCCGGCAGAAATTTGCGATGCGCCCGATGCCAAACCCCTTACTGATGTTACCGGAGAAATTAAGTTTGAAAATGTTCGCTTCGCCTATGCCGATGCTGAGGACGAGGTTTTATGCGGCATCAATATTTCGGTGCATCCGGGAGAGAATATTGCACTTGTCGGCCCCTCCGGCGGCGGTAAAACAACGCTGGTTAACCTTATTCCCCGGTTTTATGATGTTACAGAGGGTAGAATTTTGCTGGACGGAACCGATATTAAGGAGTACACGC
>CAZITC010000165.1:0-3839 GCA_964542085.1 uncultured Ruminococcus sp.
TCCTTGTAGTTGTTAATGTTGGTGACCCATTCTTCCTTCGCGGCGAAGTCGTATATGCGCACGTTGTCGTACTCGCTTAGCACGTCGTAGCAGAGCGCGCGCAGCGCCAGCAGCGCATCGAGCTTGCCCTTGGTCTCCATCGACGCCCATTCGGCGGCGGAATACGGCGGGAAGAAGATATCAAACTCCGTTTCGGGATGCGCCGTGATGAAGGGGAGCAGGTGCTTGTTCAGGTTCGCCTGCGCGGCGGCGATATAGGCGTCCTGCGCAAGGCGGCTTTCGGGCGGGGCGAAGGTGACGTCCCACAGCGCCTGCGGCCCGAAGGTGTATTGATCGTTCCATGCGTACATCGTATCGCGCAGCGCGTCGGTCTGGCGCTGCCCCCATGCGCGCAGGCAGCGGGGCAGGAAGCTGCCCCAGACGGAGCGATTGAGCCAATACTGCACGTCGTTCAGCGGATTGTTATCGTAGAGATAGAGCGGCATGTCGGTGCCGGTTTCATCCAGCTCGGCGATGAAGGAATACACGTCCAGTCCATAGACGATGCGGCGCATATCATGCGAATCAAAGGCGAGCTTCATCAGCAGCGCATGGTTATATGCCGTGCCTGCGGAGGAACTGAGCTTGATGAACTGTCCGCCCAGCTGCGTTTGCAGCTGGCTGGGGCGGAAGTTTTCCGTGACCGACGTGCCGACCACCGCGCTGTCATAGGCATAATGGCGTGCGATGCCGGCGTTGGAATACACCTGCGTCACGTTGTCGATGGGCGGCATGTAATCCTCCGCCAGACGATACACCTGAAACGGATCGATCGCGATGACGATCCCGCTGAGCAGCGCAAAGCACAGCAGCAGCGTGCCAAGGGTGAGGAGAGACCATGTTTTTTTGCTCATCATCTTTTTCCTGCTTTGGCGATGCTTAGAAGTTGAAATAAAGGAAGACGCTCAC
This sequence comes from uncultured Ruminococcus sp., assembly GCA_964542085.1. Lineage (GTDB taxonomy): Bacteria > Bacillota > Clostridia > CAKSNL01 > HGM11501 > HGM11501. Next base: position 949 of record CAZITC010000165.1, read on the forward strand.
GCGGGAGAGGCAGAGCGTGCAATAGACGATCAGCACGACGGTCAGCACGGCACGCCCCAGCGTGGGCTTGAAGTGCATGGTCTTTTCATACGCATTGCTCATGCCAAGGCACGCAGCGAGGGAAAGCCCATACCACGCGAGCATGTAAATGGCGTTGTATCCCGGATGGAAATTGCCGGGCAGGGCAAAGGCGGAGGTGATTTCGCTGCGCAGGGGCCCGAACTCCATCATGAACATCGAGCGCAGGATGGCGATCGCGTCGGCGAGGCTCGTCGCGCGGAAGAACACCCACGAGATGACGATGAAGCCGAAGGTCATCAGCCATTGCAGCGCGGGATGCAGCGCGTCATACTGCTTGCGGAAGAGGCGATAGAGGACGCTCGCCGCGCCATGCATCAATCCCCAGAGCAGGAACAGCCAGCCCGCGCCATGCCAAAGACCGCTGGCGAGGAAGACGATCATCAGGTTCAGGCAGGTGCGCGCCATTCCCTTGCGGCTGCCGCCGAGCGGAAAATAGATATAGGTCGTCAGGAAGCGGGAGAGCGTGATATGCCAGCGCTGCCAGAACTCGCGAATATTCAGGCTCTTATAGGGCGAATTGAAGTTGATCGGGATCTGGATATTGAACATCAGTCCGATGCCCGTCGCCATATCGCAGTAACCGGAGAAATCGAAATACAGCTGGAGGGCATAGCCGATGGCGACGAACCATGCCTCCGCCATGTTCAGCGACTGCGCCGCGTCAAAGCCCGCCTGCACGGCGATGGCAAACGTATCGGCGACGACGACCTTCTTGAACATGCCCAGCGCGAAGCCATACAGACCGGGCGCAAAGTTATCGAAATTGAAGCGGCGGTTCTTTTCATCCGCAAACTGCGGTACGACCTCGCTGTGCAGGACGATGGGGCCGGCGATGAGCTGCGGAAAGAAGGTGACGAACAGCGCATAATCCAGCAGATTATAGCGCGGGACAGTCTTTTTGTAGCTGTCGATGACATAGGAAAGCTGCTGGAAGGTGAAGAAGGAAATGCCCAGCGGCAGCATCAGATGGAGCAGCGTGAAATCCGTCTTGAGTGCGGCGTTGAGGTTCTCGACGAAGAAATCATAATACTTGAAATAGAACAGCACGCCGAGGTTCAGTCCCAGTCCCAGCAGCATCAGCGGGAGGCGAACCGCCTTCTTTTCGCTGACGAGCATCATCTGGCTGAACACATAGTTGACCAGAATGCTGCCAAGGATGATCGGCACATAGCTGGGGTTGTTGTAGCCATAGAAGACGAAGGACATGATCGTCAGGAACAGCTTGTTGAGCGGCAGGCGCGCAGGCAGCTTGCCCAGCAGAAAATAGCCGATCAGCGTCACCGGCAGAAAGGCGAGGATGAACACATAGGAATTGAATAGCATGTGGAGTCTCCTTTAATCAGCGGACTGGGGTTCAACGCAGCGACGATGGTGACAGGAAGAAGAACGCGCGAGTTTCTGTGCTGTACCACCGAAATAAATGGACATATATATTCAATTTATTATACACGATTGCCAGTTGCATTTCAAGGCGACAGGGGGCTTCGCTCCATGATAATGGCGCGGTAAGCCGATTCTTGATCTATTCTGAATAAGCTGTTGGCGTTGGCGTATTTTGCGCCGGACGAAGGGAAAACAAAAAGCCGCGGCATATGCCGGCGGCTAGTTTCGTAAATGGGCGCATATGGACGGGAAAAAGAAAGTCACATGTTCTGTTCGCCCTCTTCGGCGAAGTCCGCCAGCGCCTTGGCGTATTTGGCAGAAAGACGATCCGAGCTATACAGATAGCGAACGCCGTTAAAGCTCTCGGTTTCCTGAATATCGGCATAGTCGTCGCGCTTTTTCATCAGGTTCAGCGTCACGTCGATCTGCGTTTTGGTCAGGTTATAGGGATGGGAGGTGAAGAAATACGCAGCGGTGCAAGCTGGTCCAATCTTGCAGTTCCAGCGGACGATGTCCGCAATGGTGCGGCAATGATCCTTTTCTTCCGCCAGCATCGCCATGTGCGCATAATTGACCGCCATGATCGGCGTGGCGTAATAATACAGATCCTTGCTGCCCTGCTCGGTGCGGATATCGGCATAGAGCTCGTTTTCGGATAGCTGGGGAAGAAGCTCCTCCAGTTCGGGATTCTCTTTCAGCAGCACGGTTTTCGCCGTCAGCAGTCCGGAAGCGGAACGCGCGCGGATATAATCCGCCAACAGAGACAGCTCGCTGGCGGAGGATTCCTCCTGCACGGGCGGTTCCTGTGCGCTGGGCTCGAATGGATCGTCCACATCGGGCAGGCTTTCCAGATAATCAAAGAGATCCGGCTTTTCCTGCGCGGGGGCGGCTTCGCCGGATTGCGGCAAATCACGTTCGTCGTTCATACAAAGTCAACCTTCTTTCGGGCGGATGGTCAATCGACGGGACCGCGATCCATGTCGTTGGCGAGCGCATAGGCATATTTTTCGCTCATCTTCTCTGCGGAATAGAGATATTCGCGCTCGTTGGCGGAAAGCAGCGGGCGAATGTCCTGATAGCGGGAATCGGTCTGCATGGCGCGGAGCGCCTCGTCGATGCGGTCGCGCAGATAGCGGAAAGGAGAGAGCGTGAAATAATCCACCAACGTGGGCGCGGGGTAAGTGACGCAGTTGTGACGCGTGACCTCGGCGATGAGGCGCGGCAGATCGTCTTCCAGAACGAGCATGGTAATCCATGCGACAAAGCGCGACATGGCCTGCGAGGAATAGTAATAGGTATCCTGCTGCCCCTCGAGCGCGACGATATCCGCGCAATCGGCGTCCTGCGCAATCTGCGCGAGCAGCTGTTCTGCTTGCGGATCTTCTGCGAGCAGCGCGCTGCGCGGAGTGATGCAGGCGGCGCCGGAC
>CAZITC010000166.1:0-3830 GCA_964542085.1 uncultured Ruminococcus sp.
AACTGCATAAAATAAGGTTTTTTAGACCTCTAAATGCTAACATATATGTGTAGAACATAGAAAATATGGGAACGCTGAAAAGCACACATACCACCATAAAAGTGATATGTGTGCTTTTGGTTTACACTCTGTTTGTCGGCAAGTAATAATAATTTGTCAATGCTTCCTTATCACTACCTACCTTAATACGCAGGGGCATTTTTTATAAAATGCAAAAAACTGATATTTCGATAAGGTATAAAAATCCACACCAAAACGGTGCAAAAGCGCCTATAAAAAGATTTTATAAATAGAATAATTTGTGCAAACTGCTGAAATTTTAATAGCGGCTTAGGCCGAAGGTGCTGAAAAACGCAAAAAAACAAACCAATTTTAAAAGTACGGGATTTGGTATTGAATTTTATTTAAGCTTGGTGTATACTGGGGTTGAAAAGAAGGAGGTAATAAAATGTTTGAAGCAAAAATTGTCTATATCGGCGGCGGAGAGGAAAAGGTGGAGCTTAAGCTTACCAAAAACGGTAATGCGGTTAAGGCTGTGCTTCCTGTTGCCGACTTAGAGGCAGAAAAGATTGATTATATTGATGTTTTGTTAAATGATGGCGAGATAAAGGCCGGTGATGAGGGATTTTTCCTTATGCCGGGAAGCAGAAAGCTCCCGGAGCCGGCAATAGGTCGCTTTAAGGAGCATGAGGATGCTTACGTTGACTTTGCGTTCCCCAAAATGTCAATGATGGGAATTAACCATTGTGGCAAGGCGTACATTGCCTTTGCTGACGGCATGAAGGAGGTTGCGTGGCACCACATGGACATTAATGCCGGCGAATATAAATTTTATATGCGTTATGTTCTTCGCGGCGAAGAGCTTTATGAGGATGTTTCACTTGAGGTGCACTATCTTACCGGTGAAGATTTATCCTACAGTGCTATGGCGCGCGAATACAGAGCGTATCTTTTGAACAACGGCTTCAAGAGCATAAGAGAGCGCCTTCATCCTGCACTTGCCTATGCCGCGGAAACCATGTATGTTCGTATTCGTCAGGGCTGGAAGCCGGTGCCATGCACGGTTTTGGAGCAGACTGAGGAAAATGAGCCGCCCATGCATGTTGCATGCACCTTTGCCGATGTGGAAAGAATTATGCGCTCCTACAAAAAGGCAGGAATTGATAAAGCAGAGTTTTGCCTGGTAGGCTTTAACAAAAGCGGACATGACGGACGCTGGCCGCAAATACTGCCGGTTGATGAAAGACTCGGCGGCTATGAGGGCCTTTCCAAGCTTATGGACACCGCACGCGAGCTTGGTTATACGGTGTGCTGTCACACCAACAGCACCGACGGCTACGGCATTGCGAACAACATGACGATGGATGATGTTTCGATTAAAAGGGACGGAAATGTTGACGTTTATGGCGAATACTGGTCAGGCGGAAGAGCATACAACGTATGCCCGAAGCGCGGATATGAAATATCAATGGAAACCTTGCCTGAGCTTGTAAAATTGGGATTTTCCGGAACGCACTACATAGATGTTATAACGGCAACACCACCGAGAAATTGCTATTCTCCGAACCACAGGGTAAACTATAAGGAAGGCGTGGAGTATTACGATAAGCTGTTTATCAAGGCGAGAGAGCTTTTCGGTTGCATTGGTTGTGAATGTTCATATATTCACAATTACAAATACCTTGATTACACACTTTACGATTCCTTTAGACGTTATTTTGAAAATGAGCGTCAAAGCAGTGAGCCGGATTTTGTGGAGGAATTTGTTCCGCTTACACAGCTTATATTCCACGGAATTGTCCTTTCAAACCCGCAGTCCTCAACGGTAAACGCGGCACTTAATGAAAACCCCGCCGCAATGCTTAAGTGCATTGAGTACGGCGCACGTCCGTCGGTATATTATTATTCACGCTTTGTTTCCAACGGAAAGGACTGGATAGGCGGAAAGGACTTTATGTGCGGCACTGAGGAGGAGCTTGAGGAAAGCACCGCGGCCGCAAAGAAAACCTATGACATTTATAACGAGCTTTCTTATCTTCAGTATGAATTTATGGAAAGCCATGAAAAAATCGCCGACAAGGTTTATCGCGTAACCTATTCGGACGGAAGCGTTATAACGGTTGATTACAATAAAAATACATACAGCTTGGAAAAATAATTGAAAAGGCGGCTTTTTAAGCCGCTTTTTTGCTGTTTTTAAAAACAGTTGAAAAGTTTGGGCTTTGGTAGTATAATATAATGTAAAGGGAAAAATGAAAGGAAGAACATATATGTGCGAATTTATGCGAAAAAGAAAAACGTGGATATCTTCGGCACATCAGGGATTTGTTAAGGACGGTATGCATTCCAATACATTAAATGCATATTTTCTGGCGGCTCAAAAGGGAGCAGATATGATAGAAACTGATGCGAGAACGACAAAGGACGGCATCCTTATTGCAAACCATGATCCGGAGGTGAGAGGGTTTGATGCGGCGGGTGAGCCTGTTGTTTATGTTGTATCGGAAACGAATTATTCCGAAATATCTGAAGTAAGACTCACGAAGGACGATGTTTATAATGACAGAGTTCCGACCTTGGAGCAGACACTTAGGCTGGCGTATTATACGGGTATGTGCGTAAATATTGACCTTAAGGAAGGAATAAAGCATGCTTCGGATATTGCCGAGCTGGTTGTAAAGAGCGGTATGCGAGGAAGGGTTGTTTATGCCACTAACGGAGCGGGAACGGAGGCGATTTCTCTCATTCTTACGATTGATCCCGAGGCAAGATTTATTGACACACCAGTGAATTATACTAAGGATAAGCTTTCCGGAATAAAGGATTATCAGGCAAAATGCTATGCTTATACGGCTGATTTTTCCGACGAGAATATTGCTCGAATAAAAGAGAGCGGATGTATGCTTGCAGCAATTTCACTTTGCAATTCCAATGCGGAAGATGCATTCCGTCATCATCCCGATATGGCAGAATATCCTCATGTAAGCGATTTTGAAGCGATAGATAAAAAAATTACCGATGCGATTTATTCTGAGTTTTCGGATATTATTTGATAAGGAGAGCATTATGATAAAGCATGTTATACTTTGGAATATTAACGAAAAATATTCATCGGAAGAAAAAGAGAATATTAAGCAAAATATAAAAAAGCATTTGGAGGGACTTAAAGGTAAAATTCCGGGAATGACGGACATTAGTGTTAATATAAAGGGACTTTCCTCATCAACAGCCGACCTTATGCTTGATTCGAGCTTTGAAAGTGAAGAGGCGCTTAAAGGATATGCAAAAAATCCTCTTCATGTGGCCGTGGCGGATACCTATGTAAGACCCTATACGGTTGAAAGAAAATGTCTTGATTTTGAAGAATAGGAAGTATTTTATGCATAAAAAAACAAGTATGCTGGCGCGCTCTTCCGTTACGGCGGCGCTTTATGTGGCATTAACGGTCGTAAGTTATCCGTTTTCCTACGGTATGGTGCAGTTTAGGATTTCGGAAATAATGACCCTTTTGGTTAGGTTGGATCCGTCTTACATTCCCGGGCTTTTGGTGGGCTGTGCTGTAGCAAATCTTATGGGCACCGGCGGAATTGTGGATGTGATTTTCGGCACGGCGGCAAGCGCTTTTGCGTTTGCGGTTATGGCCTTGGTAAGAAAAGTAAAAAATGAAAAGCTAAGCCTTTTTATATCAAGCCTTGCACCGGCGCTTTCATCTTTTATAATTGCCCTTGAAATGCGCTTTGCAACAGGCTCGGAGGAAAGCTTTTGGCTTTGGTTTTTGTGGATAGCAATCGGTGAGATTGCCGTGGTAACGGTTTTGGGCTGTCCCGTTG
>CAZITC010000167.1:0-3812 GCA_964542085.1 uncultured Ruminococcus sp.
GCCTCTTAACCTCAGCCGTGGTGTTGTATATTTCCGGAAAGAACGGAGCAACACAGGCCATAACCGCCGCTGTTGCAAGCGAACACAAAACGGAAAAGAAAATAAGCTTTGTATCGGTTTCCTTGGCCTCCTCAAGTTTGCCGGCGCCAAGCTTTTGCCCGACTATTATTGAAATGCTTGTACCCAACGAGATGAACACAATGTTAAAAAGATTAATCACCGTGTTTGTTATGTTCACCGCGCCGACCGTGGCAAGACCGCGCATGGAATAGCTTTGCGCCATCATTGCCATACCGAGTGACCACAGTGTTTCGTTAAGCATAAGCGGAAGCATTGTTACGCATATTCCCTTTAAAAGCTCACGGGGAATTTTAAAATTCTTAAAAACGTCGATTGCAAAGGAATTTTTTTCACGCTTTATTTTAACATATATAATTGTAAACACACATTCGGCAATTCTGGAAATAACCGTTGCAATTGCCGCCCCGCGGACACCCATTGCCGGCACGCCCAAAAGTCCGTAAATCAGCACCCCGTTAAGAGAAAGGTTTACAACAACCGCCAAAATTCCGGCATACATCGGCGCCAAGGTTTCTCCGATTTCACGCATGGTGCTTGTGTAACACTGATTAATCGTGAACGGAATAAGGCCAATGAGCATAATTTTTATGTAGCTTTCAGCAAACGAATAGGTTGCTTCGATGTTTCCCGTTATACCGCCGGAATGAAGATAGCTCATTATAAGCGGCTGCTTAAAAAAATAAAGAATACATATTCCCAAAGCAGTAATAGCCGCCGCGATAAAAATTTTAACGCGGAAAACATTTTTTACACCCTTATTATCCCCTTTTCCGAAAAACTGCGAGGTAAAAAGCCCAGCACCAGAAAGTCCGCCGAAAACGGCCAGGTTATAAACCAAAAGCAACTGATTTACAATTGCCACACCATTCATCTCATCCGTTCCCACTCGGCCGACCATAACATTATCAACCATGTTGACAAGGTTTGTAAAGCCGTTTTGAATCATTATCGGCACGGCAATCATGAAAACCATTTTATAAAATTCACGATTTCCGAAATATTTTTTAATTCCGCTTTTCATTGTCATATCATTTTCAGCTTGTCCATAACGACTAATGCCGCTTCCTCCGATCTGGTTATCATAAGAATTGTATCATCCCCGGCGATTGTGCCTATTATTTCGCTCCAATGCATTGCATCAATTGCGGCCGCCGCGGCCTGAGCAACGCCGGAAAGCGTTTTAATCACCACATCATTCTGCGCATAATCCACCGATACCATGCTGTGCCTTAAAATGGATTTCAGGCGCTGTTCAACATCCCCGACCTCGGACTTTGCATCTGCCCTGTAGCAAACAATTCCGTTGTCGTTTTTCACCTTCACCAGCCTAAGCTCCTTAATATCGCGCGAAACCGTGGCCTGTGTAACGTCATAGCCCAGAGCGCGAAGACGCTCGGACAGCTCCTCCTGTGTTTGAATTTCATTTTCTGAAACCAGCGCTAAAATTGCGTTTTGCCTAATTGCTCTCATCTTATTCTCCTTTGCTGCCGGACAGCTTGTATCTTAAAATATCATAAAAATTCTTTTTTTCAAAGCAAATAAGTCGGGCGCTGTTTTCGGATTTTTCAAACACAACCTCATCGCCCGGCATAAGCTCGGCTATATTCTGCCCGTCAACATTAAGCACTCCCACGTTGCCGTCCTTATTCTCCACAGCAACTCTTACCTTGGTTTGCGCCGAAGCAATTAAAGGCTTAATATGTATTGAGTGCGGACAAACCGGCGTTGAAATAATCATTTTCATATCCGGCGGGGCAACGGGTCCGCCTGCAGATAACGAGTAAGCCGTTGAGCCGGTGGGAGTTGCAATAATCACCCCGTCACCCACAAAGCGGTAAACCAAGCCGGAGCCGAAATATTCGCACATCGAAAGCATGTGCTCCTTCCTTGATATAACGCCGTCGTTTAACGCCTCCGTCCGTGTAATAACCCTTGCCTCCCTTAAAACGGTGACAGAAAGCATCATTCGTTCCTCAACGGTGTAATCCTTATCAATCACGCGCTTAACGGCCTCCACAGCGTTTTCCCTTTCAACAGCCGCCATATATCCCAGCGTGCCGAAATTAACGCCAAGCAACGGAACGCCCGAAAAGCGCTTAACGGCACGGAGCATTGTTCCGTCACCGCCAAGCACAATCGCAGCCCTGATTTCCTCATCGGTCGCATCATCGACAATGAAACACTCTTCCGGATAGCACTCCGCAAGCTCCTTTGCCAAAATACGCGTACCTTCTTTTTTTGTATTTGGAATAATTGCAATACGCCCCATTGCCTTACTCCTTTACTTCGTCCTCGATCACACTTTTATCGTCATTCTTTTTTTCTTCGGCCGCGGTTTTTATACCCACAACGCGAACATCCACCCTTTCAACCGAAAGGCCTGTCATTTCCTCAACGGCATTTTTTACGTTTTCCTGAACGTTTGCCGCAATATCGGTAATTCTTACGCCGTAATTAACAACAATCTGAAGCTCAATCGTAACCGATGACTCACCCATTACAACCTTTATGCCCTTAGCGTTGTTCTTCTTAGCGCCTATAAGCTCCGTCCAGCTTGTTGCAAAGCCGCCGTGACCCACAGATGCCACACCCTCCGTTTCCGAAGCTGCCACACCCGTAATAACAGAAATAACCTCATCCGATATCTTCAAGCTGTCTTTATTTTCAGTCATGATTTCCTTTTCTTCCATAAAGTGATTTCCTCCTTAATAATGCTTTTAGTATAATTATAAATCCTTTTGCATAAAAAATCAAGACCTAATCTATAAGAGAATAAAAACATCTTTCTTTTTTATCCGCTCCTACCGTCCAATATCCGTTAATATACCTTGCACATTCTGCAATATGTAAAAACGGATTTCTTTCATTTTCCTTTGAAGGTATTGCAACGGCCGATTTTTGCCCGTCAACTCCGTAATAATAAAAGCCCCACTCGTTTATGCGGCCGATTACCGCTATGTTTTCAAAAATATGCCGAATTATTGCGCAATTTTCCGCAAAACGTCCGTCCTCAATTTTAACCCAGGAAAAGCCGTCCTCCATATCAAGCGGTGAAAATTTTTTATTCGCCCTATCCGCGCTCTCCTCCGGCTTTTTTTCATCATTGAAGGCCGAAAGCGGTGCAATAACCGGCGCCAGTGACCCGTAAATTACCGGCTCACTGCCCCTTAAAAGCACAACCGTATCAATTTTCTTTGCATTATTCTCAGCAAGTTCAAAGCTCTTCGCAAAGCCGCCCCTTATTGTTCCTGCGTTTATTTTTTCGCCGTTCACTCCTCCGCACACAAAATAAAGCGAAAGCTCCTCGTCCGTCCCGGAAATGCTCACCGTTACGGTACTGCCTACCACGGATGCAACCCCGCTTCCACTATTCTGCCCTATGGGCTGTAAGATTATATATTTTTTTGACATAATCCACCTCTCCTTTATAATATACTATGCTGTGTAAGATAATCTATGCAAAAAGCGAAGAAAATAAAAGTAAACAAAAGCAAACGAAAGTATTTTGAATTTATTTTGCGATTTTAGCCATTTTTAGCTTTTTGCGCAGTTTGCCTAATATATCCTTTTTGAGTATTATATACCTTGTTAGCACTCAAAGGTCGAGAGTGCTAACAACAACATTTGATTTGGAGGTAATCAGTATGAATATTAAACCGTTAGCAGACAGAATTGTCGTAAAAATGACCGAGGCTGAGGAAACCACAAAAAGCGGCATCATCCTTACTGCG
>CAZITC010000168.1:0-3761 GCA_964542085.1 uncultured Ruminococcus sp.
TAAGGCTGTGGCTGAGAAAAAGGCGTATGAGCTTTTGGCAAGAGTGGGTCTTTTCGAAAAGGCGGATTATTATCCGCATCAGCTTTCCGGCGGTCAACAGCAAAGGGTTGCAATTGCCCGCGCGTTGGCCATGAATCCGGACGTTATGCTGTTTGATGAGCCTACCAGTGCCTTAGACCCCGAGATGGTCGGAGAGGTGCTTCAGGTTATGAGGGAGCTTGCCGACGGCGGAATGACCATGATTGTTGTAACACATGAAATGGGCTTTGCGCGTGACGTAGCGGACAGGGTGATTTTTATGGACGGCGGAGTTATTTTGGAGCAGGGCGATCCGAAGGAGCTTTTCTCCAATCCGCAGCATGAGCGTACAAAGGAATTTTTAAAGTGCGTGCTTTAATTCCGGGCAGTAACGGATGCCGGATTTAGGTATTCTTTTTGGAAATTCCATGTAAAAGGCTTGAAATTCTGAAAAATTGCTTGCCTTTAGCCTTGCGACTCATTAAAAGCGTTGACTTTACGGGCGCAAAGCGTTTTGGAAATATCGTATGTAAGTGTGTGCTTTTGCGCACACTTTTTTCATTTTATTGCGCACCTTGTCCTGTTTTCGGAACGAGGAAGGGGACGAAGGAAAGGACGTGTGTCACACATCTACCTTCAAGCCTTCCGCGGCAGATAATAGAGAATATATTTCGTGGAGGCGTGTAGGGGAGGATATTATCTTCCCGTTTTATTTTATGCTATCCGCCTCCGCTAACATATTCTCAACAAAAATTCCATAGCCCTTTGTCGGGTTGTTGACGAACACGTGGGTTACCGCACCAATGAGCTTGCCGCCCTGGACAATGGGGCTGCCGCTCATTCCCTGAACAATGCCGCCCGTCAGGTTAAGCAGTCTGGAGTCGGTAATTTCAACAATAAAATCATTATTATCCTTGGAATAAAGCTTTTTGATTTTCACGGAATAGGCTGTGTTCGTACCGGATACATCACTGTATAAAATTGCTCCGCCGTCGTGAATTTCATGCGCGCGGGCAAGTGTTACCCTCGGTGCATCAACGCTCGGCAGTGAGTAGAGATTGCCGAAAAGCCCCGATTGACTGTTCTCCGTAATATCGGCATAAACCGTACCGTTTTCCGTGAAAACCCCGTAAAGCTCGCCCGGCGCACCGGGAGAGCTTTTTTCAATTGAGGCAATACGGCACTGAGTTATTTCGCCCTTGCCGACGGTAAAGCTTCGACCTGTATCGGTTTCGGTAACCGGGTGACCCAAGGCCGCCACTTTTCGCCTTGAAGCATCGTAAAATGTTACCGTTCCGACACCGCCTATGCTGTCACGCACCCACATACCTACCCGCTTTCTCCCATTTTCATCCTCGCCCGGCACAACGTGCGCCTGCATGGTTTTGCCGCCACGGTCATATACAAGGTTAAGCTCCGTTGACTCAGACAGCACCTCGACGAATGAATCTGTATCCGAAAGCGCCCTTCCGTTTGCAAAAAGTATCATATCGCCCTTTTTAAGCCCGGCCGAAAGAGCCGGATTTTTTTCGCCATATTCAAAATCCGTTATAATAATTCCTTTGGAATACAGCTTTATTCCCACCGTTTGGCCGCCTAAAAGATATTCTCCGTCATTTGCGGCAAAAACGCTTTTTTTCTCATAAACCGCATCGGAAATTACATAAGTCAGCATAAAAACGGATAAAATTAATAGTAGCCTTTTTTTCATAAAAAATCACGCTCCGTTCACAAATTAATGTAACCGAAGCGCGGTGTTATATACAAGGTAAACTTTTAGCATAGAAAAAGTATTTGGATTTTTTCGCGAAGAAAAAGGCTTGCCGCCTATTAGACGGCAAGCCGAAGATTGCGGATTTTTCCGGCCAAGCAGACTACTCTATCACAATTTCATCGTGATGATTGGGAATTCCTGAGGTGCTTTTAATGCTAACCTCCGGATCTCCTCTTAAGCCGTCTGTTTCAAAAATTACAATTTCGTTTTCTTCCTTCAAAAGGACACCGGGAATGTAAAGGCCGTTTACCGGGCCGATTTCCCAATAACGGCCGATGTTAAAGCCGTTAATGAATATTACGCCCTTTTTGAAATTATCAAAATGAATAAAGCATGAATTATTGTTTGCTGCCTTAAAGGTACCCCTAAAGAACGCCGGAAGCTTTGCGCTTGTTCCCTCGTTGTAGCTGACGGAAGAAATATCCTCCATTTCAAGAGTAGTAACATCCCAGTTAAAGGTAACCTTTCCGGGATTTCTTATGCTTCCGTCATCCAAAACTCTGGCAAGTACAATTGCTTCGGTAATACCCTTGCGGTCGCCCTTATAGGTATCCTCGCCGTAGCAAACACGGCCCATATTTTCGACAAGAACTTCAATAACATCACCCTTTGTAAGGGTGCGCTCAAGCCTTATTGGGCTTTCGTCTGTATCACGAACACGTATGCCGACAAGCTCACCGTTTAAGTAAACATGTGCCCTGTCCGCAACGCCCTTAAGCTTGATTACGCTTACATCACCGTCGTAATCTACGACCTTTCTGTAAAGAATGAAGCCGTAATTTTGATCAAACTCCTCCATGGGCTCCACAGTTACGCTCTTAAAATGCTTTCCGATTTCAAGATTATTCCAAAGAGAGGCCGACTGCGTAAGCTTGACCGTGCCGATATTTTGAAGCTTGGGCGAGGAGGGAAGAGGCGTTTTGTCGTCACCCTTGATATACATATACTTTTGAGTGTAGCCGCCCCATTCCGAAATGGCCGCATCATAGTCGTAGCCTGTTGTTACGGCGTGATAGCCGCCGAGCAGGTTGCGCTGTGCGCCGTTCATGAAACCGAAGTTGGTGCCGCCGTATATCATATATATGTTAAAGCTTGCCCCCAGGTCGTCAAAGTCCTGCATTGCCTGCTTTATAACCTCGTCGTCTACCCTTGTGCAGTTGGCAAAGCCCCAGTCAGTAAAGTTGCCGGCCCAGTATTCTGTGGTCATATAGGGCGCATCGGGTGCAAAAAGGTCTAAGTTTTCAAACTTGTCAATTTTGCCGTAACCGCCGAAATCCGTACCGGAAATAATGTGGCTTCCGCTTTTGCCGGTCGAAAGGTGGTATTTTAAATGGCCGTCCGCGGCGATTAACAAACAGTCAATGCCGTTTTCCTTGTAAATTTTCTCCACCTCGGCAAGATATGTGAAATCGTCACCGTAGGAGCCGTACTCATTTTCCACGGCCAGGGCAATAACGTTTCCACCGTTAGTATCCAAATGTGGGCGGATTTTGGGCAAAAGCACGCTAAACCAATCCCTTAAATGGCGAATATATTCCGGCGAATTGCAACGGAAACGAATGTTATATTTGCTCTTTAAAAGCCATGCGGGAATACCGCCGTTTTCCCATTCGGCACAGATGAACGGGCCAGTGCGCAAAATTACCCTAAGCCCAACCTTGTCGGCAAGGGTGATAAAGCGCTCCAAATCCAGCATACCGCTGAAATTGAACTCACCCTTGTGCGGCTCGTGCAAATTCCAGCAGGTGTAGCTTTCAACCGTGTTAAGTCCGGCCGCCTTAATTTTTTTCAATATATCCTCCCAGTATTCCGGAAGTGCCCGAAAATAATGAAAGGCACCGCTTTTAATTCTGAACGGCTTACCTTCTAAATAAAAGCTTTTGTTTTTTGATTCCATTTTAATCCCTTTTTAATTTATCACCGTGTGATGTTTGAGCGTATATTATATCACAATAAAGACAATGCTGTC
>CAZITC010000169.1:0-3740 GCA_964542085.1 uncultured Ruminococcus sp.
AACTATGACGGAGCAAAAAAATACAGAACAACAATAGGAAACGATGTTTTTGTGGGCTGCAATTCGAATTTGGTGGCACCCGTTACCCTGGAGGACGGAGCATACACGGCGGCCGGCTCTACAATTACCGATCGTGTACCTGAGGGATCACTTGCAATTGCAAGGGCAAGGCAGGTAAACAAGGATAGATGGAACGACAGACGTAAGAATAAATAAAGGAAGAAAAAGATGTTTTTAATTGCAGGATTGGGAAACCCGGGGAAAGAATATGTAGATACAAGGCACAACATTGGGTTTGAAGCACTTTCGGTGCTTGCTTCATACTATGATATACCGCTGAAAAAAATAAAGCACAAGGCACTGCTTGGCGAAGGAAAAATTGCTGGCGAACGGGTTATTCTCGCTCAGCCACAGACATATATGAACAACAGCGGCGAAAGCATAAGGGAAATTGCGGATTATTACAAAATACCGACAGAAAACATTCTTATTTTATACGACGAGGCGGCCCTGGATACCGGAAGAATACGTATTCGTCCGCACGGCTCGGCCGGCGGCCATAACGGCATGAAGTCCATAATTTACCACCTGGGCAGTGACAGCTTTCCGCGCGTGCGTTTTGGAATAGGAAGTGCGCCGGGTGATATGGCGGATTTTGTTTTGGGACGTTTTTCAAAGGAAGAGGTAGGCATAATGATTAATGCCGTGAAAAATATTCCTGACATTGTAAGCCTTATTATAAAAGGTAAAACAGAGGAAGCAATGAATAAATATAACAGATTAAATCCGGGGGAATAATGCCAGTATTTGACAAGCTCTTAAAAGACTCAAAGGAATATGAAAAAATTAGGACTGCTGCCCAAAAGGGCGTCAGTCCTGTTCATATTACAGGAACAGCCGATTCGGAAAAGGCACAGCTTCTTTACGAGCTTTCGCAGGATTTGAATAAAAAGCTGTTTATTGTTACGGCGAACGAAATCAGCGCGCGAAAGCTTGAGGGCGACATTTCCGTTCTGTGCAGGGATACGGTCAGAATAAGCGAAAAGGAGCTTAACCTAAGAAAGGTGGATGCCCTTGGCAGAGATACGCTTTACAACAAGCTGTCGCTTGTTAAGGCGGCAGAGGATGCTTCGGCGGTTATTGTTTCTGCCGGTGCGCTTATGCAGCTTATAACACCGAGGGAAAAGTTTGATGCGGCCAAAATTGACTTAAAGGTTGGGGAAAGCTTTGACCTTTCGGAGCTTTCTGAAAGACTCAGTGAAATCGGATATACCCGCTGTGAAACGGTGGAGGGTAGGGGCTGCTACAGTATAAGGGGCGGAATTGTGGATATTTTCTCGCCGGATGCGACCGACCCCATAAGAATGGAATTTTTTGATGATGAAATTGACTCCATGAGGGAGTTTGATGTTGAAACACAAAAATCCACGGTTAAAATCGAAGCGACTACGGTTATCGCCGCGGCAGAAACTGACGAAACTGGATCACTTTTGAGCTATATCGACCAGGACAGCTTAGCGGTTATTGATGAGCCGGTAAGGGTTTTTGAGGCGGCAAAGGCAATACAGACGGATATAAGCGAGCGAGTGAAAACCCTGATTGAAAACGGCAACATAGAAGAGGTTAAGGAAAAATATATTAACAGCTATGCAGAGCTGTTGCCGGAAATTTTGAAAATGCAAACGCTGAGCGTTTCCATGCTTTCGGACAATACGCCGGAATTTAGGCCGCGCGAGCTTTGTCACATTACGGTTAAATCGGTAAAGCCCTATAGCGGAAACGCCGATTTGATGGCCGAGGATGTTTTGTACTATAAAACACGTGGCTATCGCATAATTGTTATGGCAGGCTCGAATGAGCGCATAAAGCGGCTTTCGGAGCTGTTTACCGATAACGGAATAAGTGTCAGCACGAATGAAGAGGAGGCAGTTTCCTTAAATGCGGTGCTTCTTTTGCACGGCAGTCTTTCATCGGGCTTTGAATATCCGCTTATTAAAACCGTTGTAATAAGTGACCGCGATATTTCGCAGTCGGAGCACAGGAAGAAAAGAAAGCGGGCAAAGGGCAAGGAAATATTAAATTATAACGAGCTTGTTCCCGGCGATTATGTTGTGCACGAAACTCATGGAATAGGCAGATTTTCCGGATTGCAAAGAATTAATACCGGCGGAAGCATAAAGGATTATTTGAAACTGGTTTACCGTGGTGACGATGTGCTTTATGTGCCGGTCGGACAGCTTGATATGCTACATAAATACAAAAGCGGAATTGAGGATAACGGCGAAATAAAGGTAAAGCTTAATAAGCTTGGGGGCGCGGAATGGAAGAAAACAAAGTCAAGCGTTAAGGCTAACGTTGCCATTTTGGCGGAAAAGCTGGTTAAACTTTACGCACAGCGGAGTGAAGCCTCGGGCCATATGTTTGGCGAGGATACCGAATGGCAAAGAGAGTTTGAGGCGGAATTTATTTATGATGAAACCGATGATCAGCTTAAGGCTATTGAAGAAATGAAAGAAGATATGGAATCCGCAAAGCCGATGGACAGATTGCTGCTTGGTGACGTGGGCTTCGGTAAAACAGAGGTGGCCATGCGCGGTGCCTTCAAATGCGTGTCGGACGGCTTGCAGGTTGCCTATCTTGTACCCACAACGGTGCTTGCGGCACAGCAGTATGCAACCTTTTCGCAAAGAATGAAAAATTACCCCGTAACGGTGGAAATGCTAAGTCGTTTTAAGAGCAAAAAGTCATCTGAGGATATAATCCGCCGAACAAAAAAGGGTGAGGTGGATATATTAATCGGTACCCACAAAATCCTTCAGAAAAGCGTTGGGTTTAAGAATTTGGGCCTTTTGATTATTGACGAGGAGCAACGTTTCGGTGTGGCGCATAAGGAGGCTATAAAGGAGCTTAAAACAAATATTGATGTTTTAAGCCTTTCGGCAACGCCCATACCGCGCAGTCTTAACATGGCGATGATAGGAATAAGGGATATGAGCATTTTATCGGAGCCGCCGGAGGAAAGACTGCCGGTGCAAACCTATGCGATGGAGTATAACAGCGGTGTTATATATGAGGCGATTGACCGCGAGCTTGCACGCGGCGGCCAGGTATATTATTTGTGCAACCGCGTTTCCGGAATATACAAAAAGGCGGAAGAAATAGGCGCCATGTTTCCGGATTTTAAGGTTTCGGTGGGTCACGGACAGATGAGTGAAACCGAGCTTGAAAACGTTATGATGGATATGGTGGACGGCAAAATTGACATTTTGGTTTGCACCACAATCATTGAAACGGGGCTGGATATTCCAAACGTTAACACAATAATAATTGAGGATGCCGATAAAATGGGCTTGGCACAGCTTTATCAGCTTCGCGGCAGGGTGGGCAGGTCAAACCGACTTGCATATGCTTATCTTACCTATAAGCGCGACAAGGTGCTTTCCGAGGTTGCGGAAAAAAGGCTTCGCGCCATAAAGGAATTTACGGAGTTCGGCTCCGGCTTTAAGATTGCCGCACGTGATTTGGAACTTCGCGGCGCCGGAAATGTTTTGGGGCCGGAGCAGTCGGGCTTTATGTCAAGTGTCGGCTACGAAATATACTGCGAGCTTTTGCGTGATGCCGTTTCCGAGGCAAAGGGCGAACGGACGGAGGAAAAGAAGGAGTGCCTTATTGACCTGGAGGTCAACGCCTACATTCCGGAAAGTTATATAAGCTCGGCCGCAACAAGAATAGAGATATAC
>CAZITC010000170.1:0-3676 GCA_964542085.1 uncultured Ruminococcus sp.
CACCCTTGTTACCGTGACGACCTGCCATTTTATCGCCGACAGAAATTTTTCTCTTCTGCGCAATATAGCATCTTACAAGCTTGTTTACTCCGGGAGGAAGCTCGTCACCGGCCTCACGTGTGAACACCTTAACGTCAACAATAATACCACATTCGCCGTGGGGAACTCTGAGGGATGTATCTCTTACCTCTCGTGATTTTTCGCCGAAGATTGCCCTTAAAAGTCTTTCCTCGGGAGTAAGCTCGGTTTCTCCCTTCGGGGTAACCTTGCCGACCAATATATCGCCGGCCCTTACCTCGGCGCCGACTCTAATGATACCGCGCTCGTCAAGATACTTTAACGCATCTTCACCGACATTCGGTATGTCATAGGTAATTTCTTCGGGGCCAAGCTTTGTATCTCTTGCCTCAGATTCATATTCTTCTATATGAATTGTTGTATAAATATCCTCACGGACAAGACGTTCGTTAAGAAGAACGGCGTCCTCGTAGTTGTAACCTTCCCATGTCATGAAGCCGATAAGCATATTACGGCCGAGCGCAAGCTCGCCCTGATTAATAGCCGGTCCGTCACAGATGACATCACCCTTTGCTACTCTATCACCGCAATTAACAATGGGTTTCTGATTAAAGCATGTACCCTGGTTTGAACGAGTAAACTTAACAAGCTTATGCTCCTCAAGCTCACCCTCATCTGTTCTGATGTACACATAATCTGCCGATACCTTTTCAACAACGCCGTCATGTTTTGCAAGCTGAACAACGCCGGCATCACGCGCCGCCTTGTATTCCATACCTGTTCCGACAATCGGGGAATCGGTACGAAGAAGCGGAACAGCCTGACGCTGCATGTTTGATCCCATGAGGGCACGGTTAGCATCGTCGTTCTCAAGGAAGGGAATCATTGCTGTTGCAACGGAGATAACCTGCTTGGGCGATACGTCCATGTAATCAACGCGCGACGCTTCAATTTCCATAATCTGATCACGGTATCTTGCCGCAACCTTTTTATCAATAAATCTGTTGTTCTCATCAATCGGCTCGTTAGCCTGAGCAACAATGTATTCATCCTCCACATCGGCTGTCATGTATTCAATTTCGTCGGTAATAATGCCCTCACCCTTGATAACCTTGCGGTAAGGCGCTTCAATGAAGCCGTACTCATTCACACGTGCATAAATTGACAGTGAGTTAATAAGTCCGATGTTGGGACCTTCCGGTGTTTCAATGGGGCACATGCGGCCATAATGGGTATAGTGAACGTCACGTACCTGGAAGCCTGCTCTGTCACGCGAAAGACCGCCGGGACCCAGGGCGGAAATTCTTCTCTTATGTGTAAGCTCTGACAAGGGGTTGTTCTGGTCCATGAACTGCGAAAGCTGTGATGAGCCGAAGAACTCCTTAATTGTCGCAACAACCGGGCGAATATTAACAAGGCTTTGAGGCGTTGCCGTGTCAATCTCCTGGATAGACATTCTTTCGCGAACACCGCGCTCCATTCTTGCAAGACCCATTCTGAACTGGTTTTGCAAAAGTTCACCAACGCAACGAAGTCTTCTGTTTTCCAAGTGGTCAATATCGTCATCACGACCGATTTCGTTTATAAGGTTGTTTGCATAGTTGATTGATGCAAAAATATCATTTACTGTGATGTGCTTAGGAATAAGCTCATCATGCCTTAAGGCAAACGCTTCCTTGATTTCATCATCCGTTGTTGCGTTTTCCAAAATTTCCTCAAGAACTGTTCTTACAACCTTTTCGGTTATGCCGTACTCCTTGGGATCAAAGTTAACGTAGCGCTCCGCATGCACCATATCGTTTGAGAAGATCTTCACAGGTGCCGCTGTATGCTCCACAGCCTTGCTTCCGGGATAAATGTAAACAACGTTAATTCCAAGCTCATCCACCTTGATTGCATCCTGCTTTGTGATAACGCTGCCCTCGGATACAATAATTTCGCCTGTTTCCGGGTCAACAATATCAGAAGCGGCAGTATGGCCGGAAATTCTTCCAATCATAGAAAGCTTTTTATTGTACTTATATCTTCCAACCTTTGCAAGGTCATATCTCTTCGGGTCAAAGAAAAGATTGTTGATAAGCGTTTGCGCGCTGTCCTCTGTAGGAGGCTCGCCGGGTCTGAGTTTTTTGTAAATCTCAAACATAGCTTCCTTTTTATTGGTTGTGGGATCCTTTTCAAGGGTGCTTCTCATTCTTTCATCGTCACCGAAGAGCTCAATAATTTCCGCCTCGGTATCAACGCCCAACGCCTTGATAAGCTGTGTTACGGGAAGCTTTCTTGTTCTGTCAATTCTAACATAGAAAACATCGTTTGAATCCGTTTCGTATTCAAGCCATGCACCCCTGTTCGGGATGATTTGCGAATTGATAAGCGGCTTTCCGTTTTTATCCCTTTCCTTTGTAAAGTAAACACCGGGAGAACGAACAAGCTGTGAAACAATAACCCTTTCCGCACCGTTAATAATAAACGTTCCCTGATCCGTCATGAGCGGAAAATCACCCATAAAAATATCCTGCTCCTTAATTTCACCGGAGCCAAGATTGATAAGCCTTACTCTAACCTTAAGCAGTGCCGCATAGTTGGTGTCGCGCTCTCTGCACTCCTCAATCGAATACTTCGGCTTATCATCAAGATGATAATCAATAAACTCAAGCATAAGTGTTTCATTATGGTCTTTAATGGGCGAAATATCCCTGAATACCTCCTTAAGGCCTTCCTTAAGAAACCATTCATAGGATTTCTTCTGCACATCAATGAGGTTAGGCATTTCAAGCACCTCATCAATTTTAGAAAAGCTCAGTCTTGTGTTTTTGCCCATTTTTTCCGGATGAAGCGTTACGCCAATGCCTTCCGCCCTCCGGCAGATGTCCTCATAAAACTTTTCGTCCTTGATTCCGGATACAATCGGTTCTGACATATTAACCTTCCTTTCCAAGCCTTTTTTCAAAGACTTAAAAAATTTGTAAAATTATCTTGCATTAAGCCATTGTTTATGCTATAATATAGTCATAAAGAGCACAACAATCCATAATACGATACATTATAGTATTATACCAAATTTTTTCCTTCGCGTCAAGTAAATCAACGCAATTTTTTGGTTAAAATATACACAAAATCCTTTCGAATTCGAGGATTTTTTTCTATATTTGATATTTAGAGAGTTGGCTAACAATCTTAGTAAGGAGTGTTAATGTGCAGGATGAAATATTTAAGGCGCTGTCCGATTACCAGAGAAGGAAAATATTAGAGCTTTTGGGCGAAGGCGATATGACCGCCGGGGACATTGCCTCCCACTTCAACATAACAAAGCCGTCCATAAGTCGCCATTTGGCCGTTCTTAAATCCGCCGGGCTTGTAAGCTCGCACCGTAGCGGCCAAAACATCATCTATTCCCTTGAAACGGCCGCAATTACGGAAATCATGCGTTGGTTTTACAATTCCTTCGGCAATATTTGGATGAAACGTTAAGAAGCACGGAGCTAAAAGCTCCGTGCTTCTTTGATTTATTTTATAATTTCGTTCAAAAGCTTTTCAGCCTCAGAAAGCCAATCGCCTTCAAAAAACTCAATCATTCCGCTGTCACATGAAGCGGCAAGCTTGCTGTCAAAGGGAATTTTACCGAGAACGGGAACGCCGTTCTTTTCCGCAATCTCGTCCA
>CAZITC010000171.1:0-3676 GCA_964542085.1 uncultured Ruminococcus sp.
CTCCGCACAATGGCAAGCCCTAGGATGCAAACTGTGCACGAATTTGATGAAATCTTCCGGTTTCAAGCTTCACGGAAACAAGCGAATAATCCCGACCGTTCGCATTGGCCCGCGAAAGCGTGTTAAAGGACAGCATGGCCTTTTTGGCGCCGCTCTTTTTCTTCTCGGTAATATAGGCCTTGTTTTGATGCTTGTATAAAAAATTATCATAGCACCCTGACGCAGGCGCCACGCCCTCTGTTACGGCAAGATAGTTTTTTGTGAATTTTTCTTTGTCGGCAATTGTTTCGCATAAAAGCGCTGCCGCGGCTTTACTTTTCGCAAAAACCGTAACACCACCGGTGTTTCGGGCCAGCCTGTGAACCAGATATATCGGAGATTTAAGCCTTTCTTCTAATATGGAAAGCATATCCTTCTCCCCGCTTAAATCCGCTTGAGAAGGAACACCGGCCGGTTTAACACAAACTGTCAGCTCATCATCGGTAAACAAAATTTCTACATTATGTCGAATAGCCGAAAGTACCTTTAAAAAGCGCTCATAATTAATGCAAAATTCCTCACTGCCCTTTTTCAGCCGCTCGGAAATTTCATCGGCGCGCATCCAAACAACCTCGCTGATTTCCTCCTTTTGGAAGGAAATATCTGCCGCTTCAACATAAAGCTCCGCAATGTAAACCGCCGAAAGCTGTTCATCCAAAAACGGCCTCCCGTAAAATTCCGCTTTTTTCGAAGTGCGAAAAACACCTAACTTTTTAAGTCTGTCGCTGTTAATGCTAAGTCCCAGCTCCTCCGAAAGCTCCTTTATCGCCGCTTCGTCATAGCTGAGGCCTGCCGAAACATGGCCGGCGCATGAAATATCCAGCTTTCCGGGAAAGCTGTCCTTGTTTTTACTGCGACGCTGCAGTAAAAATTCTAGCTTACAGTTTTTGTAGCGGTAAATATATATTTGACTGGTGGCGTGCAAAACGCCGTGCTCGTGCGCATAGTCGCGAGGCACCTGACGGCCGGTTTTAGTGCCGTCCTCATTAAGCTCATCTAAAAATTCCATTTGTCACTTTTCCTTCTTAATTCCGTCCTCCGTAATAACATAAGCCGCCGAGCATATGGAAAGCGGAGATTTTCTGTGTGTTATGAATACCGATGTTTTACCCATCGCCTTAAGGTTGCTGATAAGCCGGCTTTCCGTTTCCTCGTCCAGTGCACTTGTCGCCTCGTCAAAAATCAAAACACTTGACGGGGATAGAATTGCCCTTGCAATCGCAATTCGTTGACATTGACCCTCAGAAAGACCCGTTCCGTGCTCTCCGAGCTGAGTATGAATGCCATCTGGCATAGTGCAAACAAAATCATAGGCGCAGGCCGCCTTAAGGGCGCTTATTATTTCATCCTCACTTGCATCGGACTTTGAAAAGGCAACATTTTCAGCGACTGTGCCGGAAAATAAGCCGTTGCCCTGTGGCGTATAGGAAAACAAATTCCGTGTATCCACTCCGGCGTTCATTGAAACTGTGCCGTCAGAAATCACAATCTTCCCTCCACTCGGATAATAAATTCCGAGCAAAAGTAAAACAAGCGTGCTCTTTCCAATGCCCGAAGCCCCTTGAATTGCGACAGACTCTCCACTTTTTATATTTATATCAACATTTTTGAGAACCTGCTTTTCTCCGTAGGAAAAGCTTACATCACAAAAGTTAATTTCCTTTACATCGGTAAGCGCTTGTCCGGTAACCTCTTCCTCCGGAAGGGCTGTTATTTCATATATACGCTCCGCAGATGCGGCCGCGGAATATAGTTTCGGCAAAATGCCGCCAAGACCGGCCACCGACTCTTGAATATTGCCGGCAAGTTGCAGCATTGCTGTAAGCGCACCGTAGGTTAAAAAGCCTTCTTTAATACCGTAAACCGCATAAAAAAACGTTAAAACAAGAACACCGTTGCAACCTATAAGATAGTAAAAATTCATAAGGCATGAAGCAAGCTGTTTTTTCATGTATTTTTCCCGGTAAGTGCACTGCTTTTTATCTGTATCGGCCAGCACCTTTTTTTCTGCGCCGAACACCTTTATCATCAGCATGCCGGAAAGCTGTTCCTGATAAAGCGACCTAACCTCTCCCTCAGCGGCCTGTGCACGGCTGTGAAGGCGTTTTAGCCGTTTGCGAAGCGCCACGGCGGAAAGCATCATAATTATTCCGAAAATAACTAATATAATGCAAAACGGACGACTGATGAAAAAAAGATATACCGCCGAGCCGACAAGCAGAATAAGGAGCTCAATCAAATTTGGTAAAACTGTTACCGTATTTTCGGAAACAATGCGCGCATCCGAAAACATTCTGGTCAATATGTCACCCGAATGAAAACGGTTAATCTCGCCGTATTCGGCCCTTATCAAATGTGCCATAGCCGTGCGGCGCAGGCGGTTATACATATCTGTAACCGCGCCTTCGCTGATATAGCGGAAAGCCTGATACAAAAGCAGCGCCGCAATAACAGTAACGCCAAAGGCTGCCGCAGTAGCGAAAAAGCCGGTGTCAAAGCTTACCCCGGGTGCAACGCTGTTGATAATAAGCTCATAAAACCGCGCACGAATAACCGAAAGGAGCGAAACTACCGCGCTTATAACCGAAAGAACAGCTATTTTTCCCTTTTCATTACACTCCGTGCGAAAAAGAAGCAAAAGCTTTGATTTATCTGACATTAAAAATTTCACATTGCCGCCCCCTTATTTACACCTTAATTATATAAAATTTTCCTTCAAATGTCAACTGCTGTGAAGTTTTTGCCGCAAATCATTGACATTTGAAGGATTTTGAGGTAAACTATTAAAAAGACTTAAAGCAAAAGAGAGGAATTTGTATGTTAGACATAAAATTTGTTAAAGAAAATCCCGAGCTTGTAAAAGAAAATATTAAGAAGAAATTTAAGGACTCAAAGCTTCCCTTGGTTGACGAGGCGATAAAGCTTTACGATGAAAAGAAAGAAGCAAACCAAAAGGCCTCTGACCTTCGCTCTAACCGCAACGCGCTGAGTAAGAAAATAGGCATGCTTATGGGACAGGGCAAAAAAGACGAGGCTGAGGAAATTAAAACTCAGGTTAACGCTCAGGCTGAGGAGCTTAAGGCACTTGAAGAAAAGGAAAATGTTCTTGAAGCTCAGCTTAAGGACGTTATGATGAAAATCCCCAATATTGTGGATGCTTCTGTGCCAGTTGGCAAGGACGACTCCGAAAATGTTGAGGTGGAGCAGTTCGGCGAAAAAACGAAGGTTGACTTTGAAATCCCCTACCATACTGATATCATGGCAAAATTCAACGGCATCGACAAGGAAGCTGCCGGAAGAGTTGCCGGCGAAGGCTTCTATTACCTTATGGGTGATATTGCGCGCCTACACAGCGCCGTGTTGGCTTACGCAAGGGACTTTATGATTAATAAGGGCTTCACTTATTGTATTCCGCCCTATATGATAAGAAGCAACGTTGTAACCGGTGTTATGAGCTTCGAGGAAATGGACGCCATGATGTATAAAATCGAAGGCGAGGATCTTTATTTAATCGGTACCAGTGAACATTCCATGATCGGCAAGTTTATTGATACCATTACACCGGAGGCTTCTCTTCCCCTTACTCTTACAAGCTATTCTCCCTGCTTCCGCAAGGAAAAGGGTGCTCACGGCATTG
>CAZITC010000172.1:0-3674 GCA_964542085.1 uncultured Ruminococcus sp.
TGTCAATATTATTTTTTCTTCAGCGGAGTAACGCTTCCGTCGGGATTTTTAATATAAGCGCTGTCCAGCTGACTTTTCAATGAATTTCTAAAGCCCCTTATATATTCATCCCTTAAGGCCGCCTGTTCTTTTTTTTCATCCTCAGTTAAGCCCTCACTCTTTGCCTTTTTTGAAAGAGCGTTAATTCTTTTGATTTTTTCATCCGTCATTTTAAATCACCTGCAAATTCTTTTAAGATTACAAAGGTTTGGTCACTGGCCTTTTTTGCAAAGGTCGGAAAATCCATGCTCGCCGCATCGTTTCCCCCGTCCGATATTGTGCGAAGAACGGCGCATTTTACACCGTTGACATAGCACACATGTGCAACCGCGGCGCCCTCCATTTCGCAAGCAAGCGCCGAAAACCCTTCCTTAATATATTTTCTTTCTTTATCGGATGCCACGAATTTATCGCCAGATGCAACCGTTCCGTATTCGGTATGAATATTGCACCTTTCTGCCGCAGAAATAAGTCCTTCTGCCGCAGATTTGTCACACGGAATGTTTATAATATTAATGCCGGATAACATTCCCACAGGGTCACCCAATGGGCTTGTATCCATATCATACTCCACGGCGTTTTCCGCAACCACCGCATCGCAAATACTAAGAGTATCCGACAGACCGCCGGCAACACCGGAATTTATTATTATCTCCGGCATGTAATTCAAAATCATGGCCTCGGTGCATATTGCCGCAAAAACCTTGCCGACACCGCAAACCGCGGCAACGGTTTTCTTCCCCTCAAAGCTTCCCAAAACAAAGCTTATTCCGCTTATTTTTTCTTCACGCTCCACCTTCATGGCCGCCTTTATTTTTTCAAGTTCAACCTCCATTGCGGATATTATGCCGATTTGTGCCTTAAACTCCGTCATAGCTAAAAGTCCACTCCTTTGAATTTAATACATCAAGATAAGCCGCACATTCCTTTTTTGCCGCTTCAAGCGATAGGTTTTTATAGTTACCGCACTCCTTACGCTCCGCCCCGAAAACCTTGCCTTCATAAGAAAGCGTGTTCTCTAAGCATTTCTTTATAATTTCAAGCACCCTTTCGTTTTTCACGTTTCTCACCAAAAGATAGAAGCCTGTTTGACAGCCCATAGGGCCGAAATAAATAACCGACTCCTTAATCTCGGAATTTCTCAAAAACGTGGCAAGCATATGCTCAACCGTGTGCATGGTCAAATTATCCATGTAGCTTCCGGCATTGGGCGTTCTTGTTCTTAAGTCATAGGTTGTTATGTCCCCGTCAATCCTTGAAACGTAAATTCCCGGCTTTATGTAATCGTGATCTACACTAAAGCTTGTGATTTTATTCATGAATTACCTCCTAATTTTCAGCAAATCGGTTTATTATTAATTCGTATAAAACAGCCAATCCAAATTTATCTTTCAGCTGATCGCAAGGTCAATTCAGCTACGCAGTCATTTAGCGCACGTTTAGTCGCCGTCAGGCGAATTTAGCTAAAATTCAGCTTCGATAAAATCATTATACCACGTTTTTGCCTTACCGTCAAGAAAAGGAGATGCAAAGCATCTCCTTTTCTTTATGCAAAATTATTATAAATCATGGTTGCCGCCGCGGCTCTTGTAAGGCTTTCATTCGGTAAGAAGGTCCCCTCTGCCGTTCCTTTTAATATTCCGAGTCCGGAAAGGATTGCAATTGAGCCGATGTTTTCCGTAACATCGTTAAACTCCGTTTTAAAAATACCGTCAAGTTTTGCCACCTCGCCGTATCCAAGCGCTCTTGCGAAGAAAAGTGCCGCCCTTCCGCGTGTAATCGGTATATCGCCAACCTCTTCGCCGGCCGCAACAATTTTATAATCTATTGCCATTCTCGAGAAGTTTTCCACGTTTTTTTCACTAATCCAAATACCTGTGTTATATTCTATGGCCGCAGTTACCAGGGCAACAAATTCCTTTTCGGTTATATATGCATCCGGCTTAAACTCGTTCTCCGGAAAGCCGATGCCGAAGCGCGCCAGCGTTTTCACCATTTGCTCCGCCCAGTGGCCCGAAATATCCGTATACTCCGGAATTTTTTCTGTTTCATTTACATTCACGCATTTGCCTGTCATTGCATCAATTTCAGTATTGATTCCGTCAATTGCGTATACCAGATCTGTAAGGCTTGCGCTGACATCACCCTCATTTTTAACAACAGGAATGTACAAAAGCTCATAAGAAATGTTTTCAAACATTTTCTTTGCTGCTTCCTTATCGGAAATTATTCCGTCAAGAGCAGGAAATTCCATTTCGTCCTTAGATATGTTAAATCCTCGGAACGCTCCCGTGCCGTCATCAATTTCCACCTCAATAGAATTAAACTCCACCGCAATACCGTTTATGTATCTTCTGTATTCAAATACGGATACGCTATCGCTTTCTTCCAATTTATATTCGCCGCCCTCGATAATTTCCTCCGGGCAAAGAATGGCCAGTGCCTTTGAAGCGGTTTTCATGTTTTCATCGCGCGTGCTCTCTATGATCTTCCCGCGTTTGGGGTAATTGTAAAGCGAAATTATTTTTCCTCTATTTGCCTCCACGCACGCCGATGCCCAATAGCCTTCCTCCGACGAAAAATAGAAGTTGTAATAGTATGTATCGGTGCTGTTATGTTTTTTGGAAAAGCTTGATTTTATCTGCACATCTTCCGATAAGTCCAATAGCCCTGTCTTTTTCACGACTTCAAGTGCCTCATCCTCAGTTATAAGCTTGGCGGTTACGGTAAGCTCGTTACGCTCCGCCTCGGACAGCTTGTCGGCATTCACGCCTCCTGCCAAAGTGGTTTCCGCCTCCTCGGTTGCAAAATATTCATTTTTGTCAACACCTACGGTTACCGGAACAACGGCCTCACCCGTTACAGCATCAATATAAGCGCTTTCGTTCTTCGGAGTATATGAAGCATACACCGTTTTCTTGCCATCCTCATATTTTGCCTTGTAGGAAAGCGCCATGCCGATGTTTTCGGCAAATTTGTTTTTCGCAACCTCTTGACTTATTGCGTTTGTATAATCCTTATAGTTAAGCCCCTCGGTAAAAGAAATGTAAAAGTTTTTTATTGAACTAAGGTCACCCTTTATACTTACATAACCACTGTCGCCAAGCACCGGTATTCCGTTTTCGGTGTGAACAACCGAAAAATCATAATATTCTCTGTAAAGGCTGTCATATGCCCTTCTTTTTTCAACGGTAAGCTTTCCGGCGAGCGAGGGATTTAACACTTCTAACAACTCAGCGGCTTTTTTCATTGCCTCTTCCGATGAAGGCTTATTAACCGTTGCCTTATAGCCCTCCGAATCCGCACTGTTCTCATTAACATGATAGTATGTAATAATTCCGCTTTCCGAAGCGGTAACCTCCATGTTTTTTATTTTACCGCTCCCCTCCGACCAGTAAAAGCTGTAATAGGTTTTACCGTCTGCGTAATTACGCTCGGACGAGGAAGAAAAGCTTTCAAATTCCTCCGTACTCGGAATACGTGTTTTTACGGAGGCTAAAACTTCCTCAGTTTTTTCTGTATCCTTTGCCGCCACAGCAAAGCTTAAGCCAATTGACAATACCAAAATTAGGACAAGTAATTTTTTCATACATAATTCCTCCTTATTTCATAAGCAAATTAATATATCCTTCAAC
>CAZITC010000173.1:0-3662 GCA_964542085.1 uncultured Ruminococcus sp.
CAAATGCGAACAGAGCCTCGTTTATTTCAAAGACATTGTAGTTCTCATTTTCAATGAAATACTCAATGATGATGTCGAACTTGTTTGAGTGCGAGAGTGCAAATCCAGTCTTCATGAGCATATCCTTCGTCTCATCCAGAGACAACTCAAGGGCAATCGCAAAGGCGATTGCCGTAGGCTTGCTGGGCTTCCAGTGTGAGTCTTGTAAGTTCAACAATTCTTTCGCTCATAAAAATACCTCCCGACCATGTATTACTGTCTTATTATATTATTAATTGCTCAAAAGTAAATACCGAAATCCGTATTTTTGCATTTTTCGGTACAGGTATTGCTTTTTTAATATATTTGTGCTATTATGTAATCGGTGATGCCATAATGCTTGAAAATTTTGTTATAACCAAAATAAACCGCATAATATTGGTAGATAAGGATGAATATCTTGAAAAAACAACCCACTTTCTCCATCCGCTTTCATGCAATGAATTAATTTTTCACTTTTCGGGAACATCCACGGTACAATTTAACGGGAAAACGCTTTTTTGCGACACCGATACCGTTCGGTTTTTGCCCAAAGGCGAAAACCGTGAATATATTGTTGAGCGTGAGGACTACGGCGAATATATAGATATTTTTTTTGATACCGATGTTCCCGTTTCGGACGAGGCGTTTTGCCTGAAGGCGGAAAACAGCGTTGTAACAGCCAGCCTTTTCAAAAAAATTTTTTCCGTTTGGACAAGTAAAACCGAGGGCTATTATTTCGAGTGCATTTCCCTACTTTATAAAATTTTCGCCGAGCTTCAAAAAAAGGCCTATCTTTCCGGCCGACAGTATAACTACATAAAGCCGGCCGTGGATTATATTGAAGGCCATTTTTTGAAGGAGTGCATTTCCGTGGAGCTTTTGTCCGAGCTTTGCGGCATAAGCACCTCCTACTTAAAAAAACTTTTCATAAAAAGATTTGGGGTGCCGCCAGTAAAATACATAATACAAATGAAGCTGAACTACGCCGCCGACCTTTTACGCTCCGGCCTGTATCCGCTAAGCCAAATCGCCGCTATGTGCGGCTATCCGAGCTATTACTATTTCAGCCGCCAGTTCAAAAGCTACTTTGGAGCATCGCCCAAAAGCTTTGCCGCCAAGTATAAATCGTCAAAATAAAAAATCGGGGATTTCTCCGATTTTTTATTTTACTTCAAAGCCAAACACACGGAATTTATCACAGCCGTGCGTTTTAATCGGCAAAAGCCTGATATATTTAACACACCAATCCACCCTATGCCGCACCAGGCGTTGATGGTTATCCGTAGCGTGAAGGTGGAATATCTCCCCCGCCTCATTTTCGCCTTCAAGAATGTATTCCATTATCAGCGTGTCCGGAAGCTTAAACTTATCCTGTACCAGCGGATAGTTGCACGGCATATTGTGGTAGTCACGGTTTAGATTGCTGTCGAACACAAGCCGAATTTGGCTTACAGCCGTATTTTTATCAAAGCTGTATTCTATTTTATCACCCTCGCCGCCGACCCAAAGGTTTTCTTCTCCGCGGTCAAGTCCGTTTCTAACAGCCTCACTACTGCATTTTGCCTTTAGCGAGAAGTCCGATATTCTGCGACTTCGGCCGGGAATAAAGCAGTCATCATCGGTTAAAATGTCGCAAAGCTCTGCCGTATCAAGCTCATCAATATTCTTACCCTGTCGCACGGCCATGGCTACAGCCGTGCCAAGCGCCTGACCCAAAATTGCACAAGTCGCCATAACCCGCGAGGACGAAAGCGCCGCATGGGTTACGCTTATGTTTCTGCCCGCAAAAACAAGGTTTTCAATGTTTTTTGAAAGCATTGCCCTAAGCGGCAGTCCCCACGGACTCGGTGCCGGATGGCCGCCACGGTAATAAAAGCCCTGGGGAAAGTGGTCGTCCATCGTCCAGCCGGCATAGGCAACCGTATCCTCAAATTTTCCGCCGGCCTCAACGTCGTTTTGCGTAACAACATATTTCCCTATGTAACGGCGGCTTTCGCGCTTGCCCGGCAAAAAGCCGATCCATTCCAGCTCCCAATTGTCCACACCGTGGTCACCGTAATTTTTCATGTGGTCCCATACGCCGTAGCAAATTTTTATAAGCTCGTCCCGGCACTTGTCGGTATCGTGAATACAGTCACCCTCACCGCCGGTTTCAATCCACCAAAAATTATCGTTTTTATTGTGTACGACGTGCGGAAGCTCCGCGTCCGTTTCATATTTATATGCCCACTTGGGCGGTATAAACTCAGTTTTATGCTCGGTTTCCCTTATCTGGAACAAGCAGCTCATGCCCATTGTTTTTTTATCGGCCACATCCGGCGGAATGGTTTCATTATAATCGGCCTTCGTCTCGCGTCCGTATGTAAATTCCGCTCCTGAAAGCGGCGCCAAAACCGAATCGCCGGAGCAGTCGGCAAAGTAGCTTGCGCTGATGTAATGAAAGGTTTGCGTGTTGGATTGCCAGCACTTTATCCGTTCAATTTTTTCGTCCTTCAGTTCCGCATCAAAACAGCTTGTGTTCAAAAGCAAGGTTATGTTTTTCTCCAGCATGGCCTTTTCGTACAGCACACTGTCCCAAAGCGCATATTTGCAGGAAGGGTTTTGATAAAAGTTCTCCAGCATAATTTCTTCAATTATTCCGGTTTCCCTGTTATCCTTGCCGTGCGCACCGCAAACCCACATTCTTATTTCGCTTGATGCGTTTCCGCCCAAAACCGGCCTGTCCTGTACCAAAATCACCTTTATTCCGTGACGTGACGTGCCGCGGCAACGGCACAGCAAAGCCCCGACATACCGCCTCCGACAACGCAAAGCTCGCCCTTATGTTCAACAGTTTTCATTTATTCCGCCCCTTTGCTTTTTGATGCTTTGATTTTAGCACGTTTTTCTATACAATTCCTTCACTATTGTGCAAATTATCTGTAAAGTCGTGCATTTGTTTCGGACTATATTCATCCATTTCTCCGCTCCGCCATCGTGCAAAAAAAACACCGCGCCGGTTTTCGGCGCGGTGTTAATAATTTATATTGCCGCCAAAAAATCACTCAGACCCTCAAGGGATTGCCGTTGGCATCCGTATTAATTTCGCCGCACAAAATTAAAATACCCTCAATAAAGCACCAAATTGAGCCGATGCCGCAGCACATGGCCAAAAGCAGCTGTGCAACACCCTTACCTACATTGCCAAGGTAAAAGCTGTGAATACCGCAAGGGAGCAAAATGGCAAAAAGCGCGGCCGCAATCTTAGACTTCGCCTCCGGCGCAAACTGTGGATTTACGTTGAAAATATTTGTTCCGCAATTGGGGCACGATGTACTTCCGGAATGAACAGGCTGGCCGCACTGCGGGCAAAAGTTACTGCCCCCGCCGACGCCGGTGCCGCATTTGGCACAAAATGCCGCTTCACTCGGAAGCTCATTTCCGCAATATTTACAATACATTAAAATTCCCCCTTAATAAAATAATTTATTAAAAATCCCAAAAAAATCAGAATAATTAGCCCATTATTAAGATGCTTGTTTTTGAAAACGTGCCCGTCCGTAAGAACGTAAAGATACAATACCGGCACCGAAAAAACCATCGGGTGGTAGGCAAAGGCGGCGGAAAAATCCAGCCGCAGAAGCGCAAGGGCAGCATGGGTC
>CAZITC010000174.1:0-3662 GCA_964542085.1 uncultured Ruminococcus sp.
GTGTTATGTTGCTATGGAGCCGGATAATCTTACCCAGGTGTGCTATCACAGAAGCAAATATCTTTTCGGCAACGCGCCGAAATACCGCGACCAATTGAAGTTTGACAACTCGAAGCCCGATTATGAAAGGTCATACACGCCGGAGTGCATCAATGAAATGATTGCCGAGGGCGTAAATAACGGCTTTTTTGTTACATATAATCATCCGGCGTGGTCGTTGGAGGGCTTTTCGCAGTACGGAAAATACAAGGGTATGAATGCAATGGAAATTTGCAATTACGGTTGTTTGGAAAACGGCTGGACAGATTACAACGAAAAGGAATATGATGAGCTTCTTCACACAGGCCAGAAGCTTTATTGCATAGCAACTGACGACAATCACAACTACAGGAAGGACTCCTTTGGTGGCTTTACCGTAATAAACACAGATAAGTTAGAGTATAAAAAGCTTACGGACGCTTTGCTGGCCGGCAAATTTTACGCATCGCAGGGGCCGGCAATTTATGAACTTTGGTTTGAGGACGGCAAAATCGGCATAAAGTGCTCCGATGCCGCGAAGATTGTTTTGAATACCGGCAGAAGAAGGGCGGATGTCGTTTATGCAAGTGAGGACAAGCCGGTAACTGAAGCAGTGTTTGACGTGTGCGATAACGATATTTATGTAAGATTAACGGTAACGGATGCATCGGGCAAGCCTGCTAACACCAATGCATACTTTGTGGAGGATTTGATAAAATAAGCATCGGCTTGGCAAAGGAGGGGCGCTATGGCAAGGGTTAAGGCCGGCAGAAACAAAACGATAGATATTTCAATAAAGGACGGTGCGGCATACCTTGAAAGGTGTGTTTGCCTGGAAAAAAAGCCGGAGAATGTGGATGCGGTTATTAATAAAACCGTCATCGGAGATATGCAAAGGGTCTGCCCGCTTCTGCCTGAAAAAAGCGTGGATTTAATTATTGCCGACCCGCCTTATAACCTTCGAAAGTCCTTCAACGGCACAACCTTTGAAAAAATGGATGCGGCCGACTACGAAAGCTATACGCGCCGGTGGCTTGGCGCGGTTAAGCCTTTGCTTAAGGACGGCGGCTCCATTTACGTTTGCTGTGACTGGGAGTCAAGCCTTATCATCGGCAAGGTTATGAGTGAGTTCTTCTTCATTCGCAATCGAATTACGTGGCAGCGGGAAAAGGGGCGCGGCGCAAAGGCCAACTGGAAAAACGGGATGGAGGATATTTGGTTTGCTACTGTCGGCAACGGGTATACCTTTAATTTGGGTGCCGTCAAAATCCGCAAAAGGGTTTTGGCGCCCTACCGTGTGAATGGTGCTCCTAAGGATTGGACGAAAACCGAAGCCGGCAACTTTCGCGATACCTGTCCGTCAAATTTTTGGGACGATATTACAGTTCCCTTTTGGTCAATGCCGGAAAACACCGCGCATCCGACACAGAAGCCGGAAAAGCTGATTGCGAAAATCATGCTTGCAAGCTCCTGTCCAGGTGATGTAGTGCTCGACCCGTTTCTGGGCTCCGGAACAACAAGCGTTGTAGCTAAAAAGCTTGGTCGCCGCTATATTGGGATTGAGCTTGAAGAGCAGTATTGCGTGTGGGCTGAGCGTCGGCTGGAAGCGGCGGCGGAAAATTCGGAAATTCAAGGCTATGTAAACGGCGTGTTTTGGGAGCGCAATTCCCTAACAGAGCAAAATTCAAAATAAAGAGGGCTTTTTGCCCTCTTTTTTAGCTTAAATTATAATTCGATGCTTTGTGCGGTATTGCTTCGGTGTCAGCGCCGTGTTTTTGGAAAAAATATAATTAAAATAAGCCTGGCTTCCGAAGCCGCAGGACAGCGCAATTTCAGAAAGCGGCGTGTTGGTTTGGGTAAGCAGGTCCTTGGCTTTTCTCATTCTCAGCGACAGAAGGTACCGGGCCGGAGTCATTCCCTTTAAGGCTTTGAAAACTTTGTGAAAAAATCCCGGGCTTAGGTTGGCACGCGCAGCTAAATCGGCAAGTGAGAGCGGGGTGTCAAGGTGCTCCTTCATATAGTTGCACACAAGCTTAAGAGAAGGGGCGTATTCCGCATATTCGGCCGGCTGGCTCAGGTATCCGTAAACAAGGGTGCTGATTAGCTCCGCAAGCTTGCCTTGAAGATAAAGCTCGGCGGCCGGGCGGTCAAAATTTTTTTTTGCGGAAATGGCCGATTTGAAAATTTCAGTTAAAGCATCCGTATCGCTTGCGGAAAAAACCGTGGGAAGGTCGGCAAGCATGGCGCATATATCATCATGGCAGGAAAAATGCAAATAGTAACATTCAAAAGCGCCAACGCTGTATCGCACATCACCGGGCTTTGCGACAAGCACATTGCCGCGGCTTTGGCGAAAGCCTTCGCCGTTGACAAAGCTTACGCTGTTTTTGGTCGTGTAAAGCTCCAACTCATAGCTTTTCAGTGTGCGAGGGCGTGTTTTGAAATCCGAAGAGATGTTACTTGAAATATAGTAGTCAGCGTTTATGCTGAAAAACATAGAATTCATTTTGTCACCTTTTTTGATTAAGATTTCTAAAAAATAATTAATAACTTGATATACAAAAAAATAAGTCTATGCTATAGTTATAAGGTAAAAAGGCGCTTTTGTCAATAGTGTGCCGTGAAATTTTATAAATTTAAGGGGGATAAGATTATGCAAAAATTTGAAGTGGCAAATCATGAGCCGAGTTACCTTCCGGAAGGAAACTGGAAGCTTGTTTGGGGCGATGAGTTTGATGGAACGGAGCTTGATACATCAAAATGGAGCTATCGTTTGAACTTTTGGGGCAAACCCTTTGAAGCTTATACCGATCAGGGCGTGGTGCTTGACGGTAACAGCCATATAGAGTTGCACCGCACCGAAAGGAATGGCTACTATGTATCACCGCAGTTGCAAACCGGCTCCAATTCGTTTGACATACCGAAAAGCGGTACGGATAACCCGTGGGGTCAGAATGAATTTTGGCCTCTCGGCGTGCTGGAGGAGCCTAAATTTGTTCATAGATACGGCTACTATGAGTGCAGATGCAAATTCCAAAAGGACCCCGGCACCATGTGGAGCGCGTTCTGGACTCAGTCACCGACAATCGGCGCAAGGTTTGAGCCCGAATGGTGTGGTATCGAGTCGGATATAATGGAGTGCTTCATACCGGGAAAGGCAACAACAGGAAATATCATGGGCGGATACGGCGTGCAGTTCCGCGAGGAAGGCCGTGTAAATTATCAGCTTGAAAAAACAGATGACGATTGGCACTATTTCGGCATGAATTGGCAGCCGGACGGATATGATTTCTATTGTGACGGCCGTCTTGTGACCCATATGGATGAGCATGTTTCCCACATTCCGCAGTTTATTTTGCTCACAACCGAGGTGCAGGGCTATCGCTCTTCCAAGCCGAGAGCGGTCGAGGGAGAGTTTGTTGATGATGCGTTCATCGTGGATTTTGTTCGTGTTTACGATTTGATAAAGTAATAATTTAACGGTACTTAGGCATAGGGAGGTCTGATTCGACACTCTTTATGCCTATTTTTCACTCACAATTTTAAGCATATAATAAGGAAGGAAAAAAGGTGGGTGAAAAAAATATCGAAAAAAGGATAAAAAAGTGTTGACAAAGGGGAGAAAGTGTGATAATATAAATAGG
>CAZITC010000175.1:0-3661 GCA_964542085.1 uncultured Ruminococcus sp.
TTTACCTTGGAGTCCGGAAACATTATTTATTACGACCCGGCAATAAGCGACCTTCTTATTATTAAGGAATCGGAAGCGCGCAGCTTTGCGGCCGCGGCCGCAGGTGAGGCGGCGCAGTCTGCCGATGTAAAGGCAGTTGTTCTCTTAGAGGATACGGCGGCATCCAACGTAAACGTTAAGGGTCGTTATGTTTTCTATGCAGATGCACAGGATTCCTACACCATGAAGCGGTTGGATATGTCCACCGGCGAAAACGTGGAAATTGCCCATGGCTTAATGGGAAATTACCTTAATGTGTACGGAAAGTACCTTTATTTTGTAAGCCCTGCAGACAATCACATTTACAGGTGCAACTTAGACGGCGGAGATATTCGTGATTTAACGGGAACAAACTATGCACGCACCGCCGGTGTAAGTCTATACAAGGATTATATGGTTTACTATGCGCTCGTCGGCTATTACAACGACAGCATGCAAACGGAATACACTCCCGTTATCGTTGTTGCCAAGGCGGACGGAACAAGAATGTGTGAAATTCCCGGAAATACCGATGCTGATTTGGGCACCGTTGCCGTGCCGGAAAACTCGGTTGAGTCGGCAAACGTCGATGAAGCTGTCAGCGGTGACGAAGCGACCGTGGGTGAGAATGAGGACGAAAACGCGGAAATTACTGAATAAAAGCAAGGCCCTTTGTATGAAAGCAAAGGGCCTTTTTTAACGTCCGTAAAATAAAATGTGACGAAAATGTTAAAAAAGTTTGACAAATTGAAACATTTGTGTTATACTGTGACTGTAATGAATTGAGACGGATTTTTTAGCGGAGGTTATTTATGAAAAAACGCAAATTTTTTATATCTGTAATAGCAATTTTGGTGGTTGTGGTATTTATTGTAACCTTCATCGCATCTGTATTTCCTATTCATGCGGCACCTGAACAGGATCTTCAAAAAGCACGTGAGGGAAAAAATGCGGCCGAGCAGGAGCTTAGCTCAATTAAAGCACAGCTTAAAACCGCCGAAGCGGACAGAGATAATTTGAATAACGAAATTTCAAGCCTTTCAACAGAAATAAATAAAACTCAGGCAAAGATTAATGCAACGGACATTAAGCTTGCCGCAAAGGAGGCGGAGCTTGCATCGGCTGAGGCGGCGTGTGAGGAGCAGTTTTCTTCCTTTAAAACGCGAGCAAGGGTTATGTATGAAAACGGCCCTTCGACTTATGTGGAAATGCTTTTTTCCTCCGGCAGTTTTTCTGAATTTTTGTCCAACGTGGAAATAATATCCAATCTTTTGGATTATGATGAAAAGGTACTTAATGAACGCAAGGCTGTGAGGGAAGAAATTGCAATCCAGAAGGCGGAGGTTGAAGAATTAAAGGCCGAGCAGGAGCTTAGGCGTGAAACCTTGATGGAACAGCAGTCCACCTTAAACATAAAAAAGGCGTCACTTGACACTACAATTTCAAAGCTTAACAGCCAAAAAAAGGTGGCGGAAACCAAGAAAAATGATTTTGCTCTGCAGGAGGCAAATTTACAAAGCAGAATAAACAGCGCAAGGACGCAAAGCTCTCCGAGCACCAACAGTGCTGTAAGCGGTGTAAAGATGGCAACAGCGGCTACTTTTTCCGGCACAGCAAGTGGTGATGAGGCTGTAAGAATAGCGAAAAGCTATATAGGCGTGCCCTACGTTTGGGGAGGAACAACGCCCAAGGGGTTTGACTGCTCGGGCTTTGTACAGTATGTGTACCGCCAAATGGGCATTTCCATAAACCGCGTTGCGGCCGACCAGGCGAATAACGGTTATTACGTTGCCAAGGAAGATCTTCAGCCCGGTGACCTTGTGTTCTTCAAAAAGGCGGGCAGGGCAATTCATCACGTGGGCATGTATGTGGGTAACGGCCAATATATACACGCTCCCTCAACCGGCAGAAGCATTTGTATAGAAAACATGACAAGGTCGGATTATTATACGGCAAGAAGAATTGTGTAATTGCACAGAAAAAAACACTTGCAATTATTGAAAAAGTGTGTTATAATAGCTAATGGCATAAAAGAGTGGGAATTCTCCCACTCTTTCGTATTATATAAAGATAGGAGCGTGGCTTATGTCAAAGGCAGAGGAAATCGCGGAAAAGGAAGCCGCCGCAATTTGCGAGGGCTTGGGGCTTTACGTTTACGATGCTGAATACAAAAAAGAGGGGTCGGAAAACGTTTTAAGGGTTTTTATTGACTCGGACGAAGGCGTTACATTGGATGACTGTGAAAAAGTAAGCCGTGCCCTTTCAGACCGTTTGGATGAAATTGACCCCATTAAGGGCGCTTACGAGCTTGAGGTGTCCTCTCCTGGGATTGAGCGGGTGCTTAAAAGGGATTGGCATTTTGTAAAGGCAATCGGCAAAAAAGTATCGGTTAAGCTTTTCGGCGCGGAAAACGGTAAAAAGGAGATTGTCGGTGTTTTGCTTAGCGCGGACGATGACGGCTTTAAGCTTGACTTAGGCGGGGAAGAAATAACTGTTTTGAAAGAAAAAGCGGCTTTGGTTAAAACCGTGTTTGAATTTTAGGAGGTATGCAAGGAATGAATCAGGAACTTATGACAGCTCTTTCGGAGCTGGAGCGCACAAAAAACATAAAAAAGGATTATATGGTTGAAGCCATTAAGGCGGCGCTTGTTGCGGCTTGTAAGAAAAACTACATTGATAATTTATATGTACGGGTGGAAATGGATGAGGAAACCGGCGCAATAAGGGCATATACGCAGAAAAAGGTCGTTGCGGAGGTTTTGGATCCCGTAAACGAAATTTCTTTGGAGGAGGCGCAGGCAATTAAGCCTTCTTACGAAGAGGAGGATTTTGTTGATTATGAGGTTGACCCCATGCGCTTCGGCCGCATTGCCGCACAAACGGCAAAGCAGGTTGTGATTCAAAAAATAAGAGAGGCGGAAAGAGGGCACCTTTTCGATGCTTTTGCCGAAAAGGAAGGCAAAATTCTTACCGGTGTTGTTCAGAAGGAGGACAGAAAGGGACTTATTGTTTCGTTGGAGGATAATGCGGAGGGCATACTTCCTCAGAGTGAAAGAATTCCCGGTGAGGAATATTCCTTCAACAACCGCATGAAGTTTTTTGTACTTGAAATTAAAAAGGGCTATTCCGGACCGCAGATTATTTTATCCAGAACGCATCCCGGCCTTATAAAGAAAATGTTTGAGCAGGAGGTGCCTGAGCTTACCGAAGGCATTGTGGAAATTAAAAGCATTGTGAGAGAGGCCGGCTCCCGTACAAAAATGGCCGTTTGGTCAAATGACGAGAAAATTGACCCCATCGGTGCTTGCGTGGGCCAAAAGGGAATGCGCGTAAACGCTGTTATGAGTCTTATGGGTGACGAAAAAATTGACATAATAAAGTATAATGAGGACCCGGCGGAGTATATTAAATCGGCGCTTTCACCTGCCAAGGTATCGGATGTTCAAATAAACGAGGAGGAAAAAAGCGCGTTTGTAACCGTTCCGGAGTATCAGCTTTCCCTTGCAATCGGTAAGGAAGGCCAGAATGCAAGAATGGCGGCAAGGCTTACCGGCTGGAAAATTGATATTAAGAGCGACTCCGCAGAATAAGGAG
This sequence comes from uncultured Ruminococcus sp., assembly GCA_964542085.1. Taxonomy (GTDB): domain Bacteria; phylum Bacillota; class Clostridia; order CAKSNL01; family HGM11501; genus HGM11501. The sequence goes on from CAZITC010000175.1 coordinate 3,613, forward strand.
GGTGCGCCTGATGGCAAAAAACGTTCCGTTAAGGATGTGCGCCGTATGC
>CAZITC010000176.1:0-3639 GCA_964542085.1 uncultured Ruminococcus sp.
GAAAGCACACCGCCCTGGATTGCAGCACCGATAGCAACGCACTCATCGGGGTTAATTTCCTTGCTTATCTTGGAGCCGACAAGCTTTTCAACCGCTTCGCATACAGCAGGAATTCTTGTAGAGCCACCGACCATAAGCACCTTCTTAACATCGCCTGTAGAAAGTCCGGCATCGGATAAAGCCTTTCTTACCGGCACCATTGTTGCTTCAACAAGATCCGCGGTAAGCTCGTTAAACTTTGCTCTTGTAAGTGTCATATCCAAGTGCAAGGGGCCATCTGCTCCGGCAGAGATATAAGGAAGGTTTATAGATGCTGAGGTTACGCTTGAAAGCTCGCACTTTGCCTTTTCTGCCGCCTCCTTAAGGCGCTGAGAAGCCATTTTGTCCGTCCTCAAATCAATTCCGTTGTCCTTCTTAAACTCCGAAGCAATGTAGTCAATAATTCTGTTATCAAAATCATCGCCGCCCAAACGGTTGTTACCGCTTGTTGCAAGTACCTCGAAAACTCCGTCGGAAATATCCAATACGGATACATCGAATGTTCCGCCGCCCAAGTCAAATACCATTATTTTTCCGTCCGGGTCTTTATCGGCACCGAAAGCAAGAGCCGCCGCCGTGGGCTCATTAATAATTCTTTGAACATCAAGTCCGGCAATTTTTCCGGCATCCTTCGTTGCCTGACGCTGTGCATCCGTAAAGTATGCGGGCACGGTGATAACAGCCTGAGTTACCTTTTCACCGAGATAGCTTTCTGCATCCTGCTTAAGCTTGGAAAGCACCATGGCCGAGATTTCCTGAGGTGTGTAATCCTTGCCGTCAATGTCTACCTTGTATGCAGAGCCCATTTCCCTTTTAATTGAAATGATTGTTCTGTCCGGGTTTGAAACTGCCTGACGCTTTGCAACCTGACCCACAAGTCTTTCGCCGGTTTTTGTGAAGCCGACAACCGAGGGGGTTGTTCTCATGCCCTCTGCGTTTGCAATTACAACAGCCTTACCGCCTTCCAAAACCGCAACGCACGAGTTTGTTGTTCCTAAATCTATACCTATAATCTTTGACATATATATTCCTCCAATCAATTTGCTACTTTTACAACCGAGTGCCTTATTACCCGGTCTTCTATTTTAAAGCCCTTTTGGAACTCCTCAACAACAACGCCTTCGCCCGCTTCTTCATCCTCCACATGCATTACCGCATTGTGAAGCTCGGGGTCAAACGCCTTGCCAAGCGCTTCAATCTCGGTCACGCCAAGCTTTGTCAAAATTTCCTCAAGCTGCTTTTTGATAAGTGATATTCCTTCGGCAACCGCCTTCCATTCGCCGTCGGATGCCTCAGGCATATTTACAACCGCTTTTTCAATATTATCCAAAAGCGGAAGGAACACCGATACAGTATCGGCCTTTGCCATGGAATAAAGCCCTGCTTTTTCCTTTTCTGTCCTTTTTCGGAAGTTATCGTATTCCGCGCTTATTCTTAAAAGCTTATCCTTAAGTGCGGCTACTTCCGCCTCAGCCTCGGCGGGCACTGCCTCTTCGGCTGTTACCTCTTCAACCTCCGCGGCTTCCTCATTAACTTTTTTTTCTTTTTCAGCCATTACTTTTCTCCTATTCCGACATTCGCCTTAATATATTATCCATTGCCTCGGCCATATATTCCAAGGTGGACATAATCTTCGAATAGTCCATTCTCGACGGGCCGATTATTCCTATTGCACCCTTGGTATATGGCGAGGTTTTATAGCTTTTAACAATCAGCGAGCAATCCGACAGTGCGGATAAGCCTGTTTCCTCACCGATAACCGTTACACAGCCTTCCTCATCATCCGTTTCAAAGGCAACCTTTTTTATGCTTTCATCATCACCGACAAAGTCCAAAAGTGCTTTTGCCTTATCGGCATCTCGGTACTCACGGTACCTTAAAATGTTTGCCGCGCCCTCGGTAAACACCTCACCGTCATTGCCGGTAAGCGAGTCCTTGATGAACTCGGAAATCTCCTTGCCGAAGCCCGGCCAGATTTTTTCAATTTCCCGGAACACCGATGCGTTAAAATCCATTTCCTCATATGTTTTATGCGCCAAAAGTGAGGAAATTATTCCGCCCAGCCTATCTGCCATGTCTTGATTAAGCTCACGCGGTGCCCTTATTCTTCTGTCCTTTATCACATCGCCGCTCATTGCAATGACCATTAGCGCAAGCCCCTCAGAAATCACAATAAGCTTGATGCTCTTCAGCCTTAAGCCTGATGACGCAGGTGTAATTACAAACGCGGGATAGTTTGTAATGGAAGAAAGCGTTCTTCCGGCTCGCCTTGCAATTTTTGAAAGCTCCGCAGCCTTAATTTCCATTCGATGTGCAAGGTCATTCATTTCGCTAACCGTCAGCCGATACTTTTCCATGAGCATATCCACATAAATTCTGTAGCCCAGGTAAGAAGGAATACGGCCGGACGAGGTGTGGGTTTTTTCCAAATAACCCATTTCCTCCAAATAAGCCATTTCGTTGCGTACGGTTGCACTGGAGCAGTCTTTAAGATAATACCTTGCTATTGTAGAGGAGCCGACAGGCTCGGCCGTTTCAATATATCCGTCTATAATGGCCTTAAGTATTTTTCTTTTTCTTTCGGACAATTCCAATCGTTTCACCTTCTTTTAGCACTCTCACTCCCCGAGTGCTAACATTGTTATACCACTTTTGCCAGCACTTGTCAAGTCCTTTTTGAAAAAAATTTAAAAACTGTTCACAATTGATTGACAAAAGCTGAATTTTGCGCTATAATAGCATTGCAGTTAGTTTGGGCTAACTTAATTTCAAGGAGTGATTTTAATGGCAGATGCTGTTATTGCCGTAATACTTATCGCCGTTCTTATTTTCGCATTGAACGGTGCAAGAAAAAGATTAAAGCATGGTTGCTGTGGCGGCGGCGAGGCAAAAATTCGTCCGCGTGACAAAAATTTATCCCGCTATGAATACAAAACCAAGGTGTACATAAGCGGGATGACGTGTCCAAACTGCAAGCTACGAGTCGAGAATGCCTTCAATGAAAAAGCGGACTGTGCCGCAAGTGTTAATCTAAAAAAAGGTTTTGCCGTGGTTTGGACCAAGCATAAGCCTGATGAGGACTTTTTTAAGGAAACGATCGCAAAGCACGGCTACAGCGTTATTCGCATTGAAGAGCGCTAAAAGCAAAAGCGGAGCTAAAAAGCTCCGCTTTTTTTATTCTATTATTCCGTCGATAATGCCGTAGGCAACAGCCTCCTCGGCTGTTAAAATGTAATCCCTTTCCGTGTCACGGGTTATTTCCTCAAGGGTTTTTCCCGTGTTTTCTGCCAAAATTTCGTTGAGCAGCTTTTTGGTTTTAAGCATATCCTTTGTGTGAATATCCATATTTGTGGCCTGGCCCTCTACGCCGCCCAAAACCTGGTGAATAAGAATTTTGCCGTTCCTTTGGCTGAATCTTTTTCCCTTTTCGCCGCCGGACAAAAGCACCGCTCCCATGGAAGCGCTAAGACCCATGCACACAGTAACCACCGGGCTTTTAATCATATGCATTGTATCATATATTGCAAGACCCGCGGAAACGGAGCCACCGGGAGAATTGATGTACAAATAAATTTCCTTTCCCGGCTCCTTGGAGTCCAA
>CAZITC010000177.1:0-3638 GCA_964542085.1 uncultured Ruminococcus sp.
CTGTGAAGCCGAGCATAGCTACCGGCTTCGACCTGGGTGTTCAGATACATGGTTTGATTAACGGAAAATGGAATTATCAGTTAGGTATTTTCAATGGCACAGGGATTGATGTCAATTCGGCAACCAAAGGAATGTGTGATGATCATAAATGGCTGCCCCAACTGCTTTACTCCGGTCGCCTGGTATATATGCCCAAAGGTGAAATGCAAGCCACACAAGGTAATCCGAACAATCTGAAAGAAGATAAAATGCAATTCGGTGTATCTACATCTTATAATGCCGAGGCCGAAGATCATAGTAGCAGCGATTGGCGTATAGGTGCAGAGTTTGCCATGGTAAAGAACCGTTTCTACTTTGCAGCCGAAGGTTATTACATGAATATGCATTTCACAGAAATCATGCATAAAGACAAAGACCTGAATTACTGGGGAGCTTATACACAGGCCGGTTATTTTGTAACTCCTAAATTACAGGCTGCTCTCCGTTATGATATATTCGATCGCAACGGGACAGACGAAGGCGGTTTGTTGAATATGCCTGCCATCGGAGCCAATTACTACTTTGTCGGTTCTAATTTAAAACTTCAGATGATGTACCAATATCTGGGCAGAACCGGTCATGACACGCAGACTGATCGTGATAATGATGGAGTGGGACTATCACGCCATAGCGTTACCGCTATGTTACAATTCACTTTCTAATGTATAGGAGGAGGAATCTGTCTATGAATAAAAGACTCAACTATTTATTGATAACCTGTGCCTGCCTAAACCTGTGTTCAGCTTGTGATGAAGGTAAAATCTATCCGGATGACACGATTGACAGTGGACGTACGGCTACTGTAACACTTCATTTCACCCATCTGGATGCTTGGCCGCAGAAAAACAATATGTCATTAATCTCCTTAGGTGAGGACGGAGTTACTCCCATATTGGTTAAGCGCATTCTGGAACCATCTAGCGAGGCAGAAGCTGTAACTGTAACATTAAACAACTTAAACGGAAACACGCGTAGTATTGCCGTAGCCGTTATCACGTCCGGAATGTCTTTGGTGCATGCGTATCAGTCATTTCCCGTAAATGCGTCGGATGAATCGCTGACTTTACCAGAGACAACAATCGAAGTGGCTTCATTCAGCCGCATCCAAACGCAAGTTTTCAATGCCAAATGTGTGATGTGTCATGGAGGAAGTACAACAACAGCCGGAGATTTGGATCTGACGGCAGCCAAAGCCTATCAATCACTGATTAATGTAAAAGCTCCCCATTCTGCGAAAGGAAAGAATTATGTCACTCCTGGAGATTTAAACAACAGTTATTTATTAGATGTATTAGAGCACGATAATCACATCGATATATTCAATGGAGCTGAACAACGTGAAGTTCGCGCTTTGATTCGGACATGGATCAAAGCAGGAGCCGAAAACAATTAACTTGTAACAGAAATTTTTGATATGAACAGCAAAAAACAACAACCCTTGAAATCAGAAAAGACTTTAGCAGAAATATTTAAATACGAAGTGGCAGACGGTGTTTCCGAGTATCATTTAATGATTCACGCAATCCAGCCGGAATCCACTTATGAAGAACAATTAAACGCCATTATAGATACATACTACCAATTACGGGAAAAAGAACTGCAAGGGACCGTCGCCATTTTCAAACGATACTTTTTGAGCGACGCTTCCAATCAGGCAGATACCTTGTTGGCACTTACTGCTGAAAGCTCGGATTGCGCACTTTCTATCGTAGAACAGCCACCATTGAATGGAACCAAAGTAGCAGTATGGATTTACCTTCAGACGAAAGTACAGACACAAATGCTGCATAATGGTCTTTTCGAAGTCAAGCATGGACCCTACCGTCACCTTTGGGGTGGCAGCTCTTTCAATCGGGCAGCCAACTCCGAATACCAAACCCGGCTACTATTAAACGACTATGTTATGCAGCTCATTGAACAAGGTTGCAAACTAGCCGCCAACTGTATTCGTACCTGGTTTTTCGTACAGAATGTGGATGTGAATTATGCCGGAGTAGTAAAGGCACGTAACGAAGTATTCGTTACCCAGAACCTGACGGAAAAGACACACTATATCTCCAGCACAGGTATCGGCGGACGCCATGCTGACCCCAAAGTACTTGTACAAATGGACACGTATGCCGTTGGCGGAATCAAACCCGAACAAATTCATTTCCTTTATGCGCCAACACATTTGAATCCCACCTATGAGTATGGTGTCAGTTTTGAACGTGGCACGTATGTAGATTATGGAGACCGGCGCCAAGTATTCATCTCCGGAACAGCAAGTATTAATAATAAAGGCGAGGTGGTATATCCGGGAGAGATCCGTAAACAGACAGAGCGGATGTGGGAAAATGTAAAGGCTTTACTGAAAGAAGCAGAATGTACATTTGATGATATGGGACAAATGATCGTGTATCTGCGTGACATAGCAGATTATACCATCGTCAAAGAAATGTACGACAAACGTTTTCCTTGTACCCCTAAGGTATTTGTACATGCGCCGGTATGCCGCCCGGGATGGTTGATCGAGATGGAATGTATGGGAGTAAAAACCTGTGAAAATAAGGAATACGCTCCCTATTAATATCATTAAAAAGATATGCCGTTGAAAAGATTACTTATCATTTTATACATCTGTCTGATAGGATTACTTGCCGCAGCCACTTTCATAGAGCAAGCATACGGGACAGAGTTTGTAGAAAGAAATATATATCACACAATCTGGTTTTGTTGTTTGTGGGGAGTTATTGCTGCAATAGGGGTTGTTGCCCTCATCCGACGTTCCTTATGGCGGCGACTTCCCGTTTTGCTGTTTCATGGCTCCCTCCTCGTTATCTTGGTGGGGGCCATGATTACATTTATCTATGGCGAACAAGGATATATGCATTTACGTCCGGATACAGTAAAAAGCAGCTTTCATTCGCCACAGGGCGACAAGAACATTCATCTGCCATTCACGATGAAGCTAGATAGTTTCCGGGTAGAGTATTATCCGGGGACAAAAGCTCCCGCCGATTATGTCAGTCATATCAGCTATTCACTTCCCGGTCAGAAAGATTCCGTGCACAACGAATGTATCTCAATGAACCGTATCTTTACTACACAAGGCTTCCGATTTTATCAGTCCTCATTTGACGAAGACGGTCAAGGAAGTTGGCTGACAGTAAATTATGATCCATGGGGTACAAGAGTGACCTATAGCGGCTACATTCTACTGGGCATCTCTATGATTTTACTACTATTTTGCCGTCAGGGAGAGTTTCGTAAGTTACTAAATCATCCCCTATTGAAAAAAGGAGGATTATTTATCTTATTCCTTTTCTACCTGACAGGAACAATGCAGGCACAGCAAACACCTCTTCGTGTATTAAACAAAATACAAGCAGACAGCTTGGCACAACAACAGGTTATTTACCATGACCGGGTAGTACCATTCAATACACTGGCAAGAGACTTCGTCAAAAAACTGACAGGAAAAATCTACTATAAAGGATTGACTCCCGAGCAAGTTATAAGCGGTTGGATTCTTTACCCGGATTCATGGAAGAATGAACCTATGATATACATCAAAAGTCCCGAACTGCATCATTTACTCGGTTTGGAATCTTCTTATG
>CAZITC010000178.1:0-3625 GCA_964542085.1 uncultured Ruminococcus sp.
GTGTTTCAGTATCCCGAATACCAGCTTTTTGAAGAAACTGTTTATGATGACATTGCTTACGGGCCGAAAAACCTCGGCGTGCCGGAGGATGAAATTGAAATTAGAATTAAAGAGGCACTTAGGCTTGTAAACATTCCGGAGGAGCTTTTGCAAAGGTCACCGTTTGAACTCTCAGGCGGACAAAAAAGGCGCGTGGCCATTGCCGGAATATTATCCATGAAGCCGAAAATCATCATTTTGGATGAGCCGGCAGCAGGGTTGGACCCGGCAGGGCGCGAGGAAATTTTAAACGAAATAAAGCATATGCATTCCGAAAGCGGAGCCACTGTTATTTTGGTATCGCACAGTATGGAAGATGTGGCAAGAGTTTGCGAAAAAGCAATTGTTATGTCCGAGGGGCGCATTTGCCGTTACACCTCGGTGCAAAATGTTTTTGCAAACAGCTCTGAACTTGAAAAAATCGGCCTTTCTGTTCCGGGTATTACCAAAATAATGACCGGCCTTAAAAATGCCGGCATGGCTGTAGAGGATGATGTGTACAGAACAGAGGATGCGGTAGCAGAGTTATGTGAGCTTTTCGGGGGTGTGAAAAATGACTGATATTTCAATCGGGCAGTATTTCCCGGGAAGCTCGCCGATTCATAAAATGGATCCGAGAACGAAAATTCTTCTTTCGGTTATATTTATGGTGATAATTTTCACCGTAAAAACCGTTCCGGAGCTTTTGGCGGTAAGCGCTTTTGCGGTGGTAACCGTTATTTTCGGTGGGGTGCCCTTAAAATATTATATTAAGGGACTAAAGCCGATACTTGTAATTATGCTGATAACGGCACTCTTAAATCTTTTTTTGACAAGCGGCGATGTGATTTTTACAGTGCCCTATCTTAAGCTTAAGATAACCGATAACGGCGTTAAAACATCGGTCTACATGGTTGTGCGGCTTACGCTTTTGTTTACCGCAACCTCAGCCTTAACCTTTACAACCGCACCGGTTGCGCTTACCAACGGAATTGAGGCGCTTTTAAGGCCGTTTTCAAAAATCGGTGTGCCGTCACACGAAATTGCAATGATGATGACAATTGCATTAAGATTTATTCCCACGTTTGCACAGGAAGCCGAAAAAATAAAAATGGCCCAGTCGGCCAGAGGGGCGGACTTTGAAAGCGGAAATATTTTCGCCCGTGCAAAGGCAATGATACCGATTTTGGTGCCGCTTTTTGTCGGTGCCTTCAGAAGGGCTGATGAGCTTGCCTCAGCAATGGAGGCGCGTTGCTACCGCGGGGGTGAGGGGCGCACGAGCTTAAAGGTGTTAAAGTTCGGAAAGTATGATGCCTACGCTCTTTCGGCGATTGTTCTCCTTGCAATTTTTTTGATAATCAGTAAGGTGCTTTATGTATAATATAAGAATTTGGATGAAATATGACGGAACGGATTTTCACGGATATCAAATTCAGAAAAACGGTTTCACGGTGCAGGAGGCGCTGACAGTGGCGCTGAATCGCCTTACTGGTGAAAGCATATCGGTGACCGGGTGCAGTCGAACGGATGCAGGCGTTCATGCCGAGGTTTATGCGGCGAACTTTTTTTCAAACACTAAAATTCCGACAGATAAGCTTCCGTTCGCTCTTAATGCACAGCTTCCCGAAAGCATAAGGGTAACTGCCGCGGAATATGTTAATAATGACTTTCATGCAACCTTTTCGGCCAAAGAAAAAACATATGAATATACAATTGATACAGGTAAAATTGCCGACCCGTTTCTATTGCGCTACGCATGGCATTTTCCTTATGATTTGGATATGGATAAAATGCGTGCGGCTGCAGAATTTTTGGAAGGAAGGCATGATTTTTCGGCGTTTTGCGCCGCCGGTGCACAAACAAAGACATCGGTAAGGACAGTGAAGGTAATTGAAATTATAAAAGAAAACACTCTTGTTAAGGTGAAAATTACGGCGGACGGCTTTTTGTATAACATGGTACGGATTATTGTCGGCACTTTGGCATATGCGGCCATAGGAAGAATTGGAGTCGGTGAAATGGAAGCAATTATTTCATCGTGCGACAGGAGAAGAGCCGGAATAACCGCTCCGCCGCAGGGACTTAGGCTTGTAAGTGTTGTATATTAGGGAGGTGCTTTTTTGAAACGTAAGCAAAAAATAGCTGTTATTTTTGCAATTGTGGCGGTGATTGCGCTGTCGGTGGGATTTTATGCCTTAAAAAACGCTCCGACGGAGGAAGGCGCTTTGCTTTTTGCGGAAAGAACGGACAACTATTCCTTTTATAAATATAATGACGGATTTTTAACATATGACGGAAAGCTTTTAAGTTGCTATTCAGCGAGAAACACACAAAAATGGGTGCTTGCGGCTGATGATGGAGCGCAGAGCCTTTCAGTAACGGGCGAGTGGATACTTTTTGCATCCGGCGAAACCGGCAGGATAAGGCTTATCCGTGACGGTGAGGAGAAAATAAGCTTTACAAGTGACAAAAGCGTAAGAAATGCATATGTCAACAGCAACGGCTACAGTGTTATCCTTTCATCGGACAGCGGATACAAGGGACAGTGCAGTGTATATAACAGTATGGGTGAGCGCATTGCACGCTATTCCTACGGAAAGAAATATATTCTGGCCGCATATTTGGCAGACGATAATAAAAGCCTTGTTATGAACATTGTTGATGAGGAAGAAAATATGTTCATGGGCAAACTGTTGTTTACAGATATTGTTAGCGGCAAGGATAAGTGCGAGGTTGAGCTTGGCGGTATCGCTCCACTTACGGTTATAAGTGACGGGCTTATTGTTGTATCCGAAAGTAATGCATTAAATGCATATGACAAAAACGGTAAGCTTAAGTGGAGCTATGACTATTCCGGCGGAAGCGCCCAATACATAAAGGCCGCGGACGGATATATTACAGCGGTTGTGAAAAGGGATGGCTCTATCGGAAAAACGGATATTATAACCTTCAGCAAGGCCGGACGAATAAAGGGCACCTACACCTCAGATATTCCGGTGGATGCGTTTGATACCTCGAAGGGATATTCGGCCGCCAAAACTGCAAACGAAATAAAGCTTTTGAATAAGCACGGAAAAATAACGGCATTTACCGAATGTGATGCAAATACATATGAGGTGTTGCTGTATAAAAACGAAAACAGAACGCTGGCAGTTTCCGGAACAGCGGAGATTAAGGCGTTCGGGAGGTAAAAATGATTTTTGACATTGCGGCACTTGTAATTGCTTTTTTGTGCATAGGCAACGGAATAAAAAAAGGCTTTGTTAAAGCTTTTTTCGGCACGGCATCCTTTTTGCTTGCGCTGATTCTTACATTCGTGTTTGCGGACGGCGCATTTGAATATGCGAAAAATACCGAAATGGCTGCGCATATTTATGAAAAAACCGCGGTTAAAATAATTGATGCTCCGGAAAACATGGAAAACGAGGGCTTTTTTGATGAGCTGATAGATAAAAAGGGGATAATTGAAAAAGCGGATGAGGCGCAGAAAACCGTGTCGGCCGAAATAGGCGATACCGTTGTTAAGCTTCTCACAACCGTTTTGCTGTTCATTGCTCTTTTAATTCTCTTGAAAATTGTGGCCTATTTGCTAAACACGGTGGTAAAG
>CAZITC010000179.1:0-3617 GCA_964542085.1 uncultured Ruminococcus sp.
TTCTGGACTCCACTGCACGCGAAAGCTGTGAAAGCGCAACAACGGGAACGTTTAACTCCTTTGCCAATATTTTAAGCGAGCGTGAAATTTCGGAAATTTCCTGCTGGCGGCTGTCGGAGCGGCGACTTGATTGCATAAGCTGAATATGGTCAATTACAATAAGCCCAAGCCCCTTTTCGGACTGCGCAAGCCTTCTGCATTTTGCGCGAATTTCGCTTATGCCGATACCGGCTGTATCATCAATATATACGGGGGCCGTGGAAAGTGTGCCGATTGCCTGAGCAAGCCGCGAGCAATCCTCCACATTAAGGTCACCCACCCTGAATTTGCTGTTTTCCACCAAGGCTTCACTGCATATCATACGGTTGACAATCTGCTCCTTACTCATTTCCAGGTTAAAAATTGCAACCGGAACACGTGAATTAATCGCAATATGCTGTGCCATGTTGAGCGCAAATGCCGTTTTACCCATTGCGGGACGTGCCGCAACAAGAATAAGATCCGACTTTTGAAGACCGGCCAAAACATTGTCCAAATCCGAAAAACCCGTTGGCACGCCGGCAATTCTTCCGCCTGCCTGGCGCAAGCGTTCCACATTGTCAATTGAATTAACCAAAACATCGCGAATATGGGAAAAGCCCATGCTTGTTCTGCTTTCCGCGATTTGGAAAACCTTTTGCTCCGCACGGTCCAAAATTATTTCCGCGTCCTCCTCGGCGGCGTAGCACATTTCCGATATTTCGTTTGCCGCTTCAATGAGTCGACGCATATTCGAGGTCTTTTTTATAATATCAATATGCTGTGCAAGGTTTTCGCTTGTAACAACCGACATTGCAAGCCGCGAAAGATAAGAAAGGCCGCCCGCCATTTCAATTTTTGCACCAAGCTCACCGGAAACGGTAACAAGGTCAACCGCCCTTCCCGTATCAAAAAGTGCTTTGACGGCATCAAATATCAACCTGTGTGCCTCGGTATAAAAATCATCCGTTTTTATTTGCGTAAAAACCTCGGACAGTGCTTTTGAGTTTGTAAGCATACAGCCCAAAACCGCCTGCTCCGCACTCATATTGTAAGGTGCCTGTCTGCCCTCCATTAAAAATCACCCTCTTAAAAGCAATTACAGTGCCGTTACATTTACTTTGATTTTGGCACTGATTGACGGATATATTTTAACGTCAACCTCCGTCACACCAGTGTGTTTTATTCCGTCGGGAATAGAAAACTTTTTCTTTTCAATTACAACGTGATGCTGCATTTTAAGTCCCTCGGCAACGTCCGCCGCGGTAATTGAACCGAAAAGCTTGCCGTTGTCACCGGCCTTTGCCGAAAGCTCTACCGTTACGCCGTTTATTTTATCGGCAGTTTGTTTTGCCTCGGCAACCTCGGTATCATGGCGGAACTTTTCCGCTTCCTTCTGTCCCTTTAAGTCATTTAACGCATTGGTAGTTGCTTCCTTTGCAAGCCCCCTGGGAAGAAGGAAGTTTCTTGCATAACCGTCACTTACGTTTATAATATCCCCTTTTTTGCCCTGTGCCTTTACATCCTTCATTAATACTACCTTCATTATTTATCAAATCCTTTCATTGGTTTTTCTGTTTAGTTATTGTGGCAAGCATTCCCGCTCCGGCCGGCACTATTCCCAAGCTAAAAAGTCCGACAGCCACAGTAAGCAGAAAGCCGACAGCCCTGTGCTTTATTATTTTTTTAATCAATCTGTAAACAGCCGCGAAGCCGTAAAGCATAAATACCGCATACATAAAATTAATCGTGTTGAGTATAATCATTTCAAAGCTTCCCTGTGCAAAAACGGCCGCAAATGCAATTATAACCATGGAGCAGGAAAAGCCAAGGCTTAGACGCATATCCGAAAAGTCAGACACATACTCAAGCTTACCGCCCGTTCTTTTTATAATGGACTTGGCAAAAGCAAAGCTCAAAAACGAAAACAGAAGCGCCGCCACACCGATATACATGGGAAGCAAATCACCGAATAACTCCCACGAGGAGCGGAGCACATCAAGCTGAGCATCGCTGTAGCCAAGCTCCGAAGCCCTTTCAAGCAAAGCGGAAGGAATTGTGCCCACCAAAACATCTTTAACGGTTGTGTGTGCGAAAACAGAAATGAAATAATAATAGCCGAAAACCGTTACCGCACGTGTCAGCGTACCTGCGGCAAGAATCCCCTCCAGGCCACACCGTCTTTTAACTGCCACAGCCATTGCAAAGGACGGAAGAATAAACGTAAGTGCCACAAATGCACCGGTTATCATGTGCGGCGAAACAAGTGCGTATAAAATCACACAAATTACGGATGCAACGGCAAAAATACTGCCGGGAAAAATAAGTGCGGAAACAATAAACAGGCCGGAAACCAAAATCATTGCAATCTGCGAATCGAAAACGGCCGCAAGCATTGTTGCAATCGCAAGCATCCAAATATGTCTTATAACAATTTTGTTCAAGTAAAAAAACCCCTATCATGCATTAACGTACAATACTACAAACTATAATAAAATATTTTACCACATTTTAAGTCTTTTGTCAAAGTATTATTGTATATTTTCGGTAAACAAAAAGTAAACATTACTTCTCTGCCCATTTGAAGTGGATATTTTATTTTAAAAAGCACTTGTAAAAATATTCTTTCGTGTTATAATAAAGGTAACATAAAATAAAAATCACTGGAGGTATTCAAATTGGACAACACTGCACTTTATAAATTAAGCTATGGCCTTTTTGTTCTTACCGCAAATGATTCGGACTTTGACTCCGGCTGTATAATCAACACCGCCGTCCAAGCCGCATCAAGCCCCAACAGTCTAAGCATTTGTGTAAACAAAGCAAACTTTACCCATAATATGATTAAAAACAGCGGTCGCTTTAACGTTTCAGTATTAAGCCGTGAGGCGGATTTTTCCCTTTATAAACGCTTCGGCTTTTCCTCCGGCGCGGATACGGACAAGCTATCAGGCTTTTCCGGCTTTGAGCGCGGACAAAACGGCGTCATTTACATTACGGAGGGCACCAACGCCTATATTTCCGTAAGCGTAACGAAAACCGAGGACCTGGGCTCCCACACAATGTTTATCGGTGAAATAACTGATATGGAGGTTTTGTCCGATGCTCCCTCCGTAACCTACGACTATTATTTAAACAACATAAAGCCCAAGCCCACCAAAAGTGCCCCGGGACAGAAAACCGTGTGGCGCTGTAACATATGCGGTTATGAATATGTCGGTGACAAATTGCCCGAGGACTTCACCTGTCCTCTATGCAAGCATCCGGCATCAGATTTTACAAAGGTAGAAAATAAGGAGGAGATCACCGTGGAAAACAAGTACAAGGGTACACAAACCGAAAAAAATTTAAGGGAGGCCTTTTCCGGCGAATCACAGGCGAGAAATAAATACACATATTTTGCTTCCAAAGCCAAAAAGGACGGTTATGAGCAAATTGCCGCGTTGTTCTTAAAAACTGCGGAAAATGAGCGTGAGCACGCAAAAATGTGGTTTTTTGAGCTTGCCGGCATCGGTTCAACTGCCGAAAACCTTGTGTCCGCCGCTGAGGGCGAAAACTACGAGTGGACCGATATGTATGCCAACATGGCCAAGGACGCC
>CAZITC010000180.1:0-3611 GCA_964542085.1 uncultured Ruminococcus sp.
GAAGAGGAGGACACCTCGGTCGGACTTACGAGAATGTTCCCCACAACAGGCGGAATTTTAAAATCCATGAAAAAGAAGGCTGACTACACCTATATGGTACTTGACGGGATTGAAAGCTGTAAGGCGGCCTTAAAGGAAATTGAGGAAGGCAACTTGAAAAGGGTTTTCATTGAAATGTCAGCCTGTACGGGAAGCTGTATCGGAGGCCCCGTAATGGAAAAAAATCACCGTTCACCCATTTTTGATTACAGCGAAACTCAAAGCTTTGCCGGCAAGGAGGACTTTGAAATTCCGAAGGGAACGGTATCCGATATTAAAAAGCGGTTTAAGCCCATTATAAAGGCCGGCATCCTTCCTACGGAGGGTGAAATCACCGAAATTCTTCACCGTATGGGTAAGTTCAAGCCTTCGGACGAGCTTAACTGCGGAACGTGCGGCTATGATACCTGCCGCGACAAGGCGATAGCCATTTATAAGGGCCGGGCGGAAATTTCCATGTGCTTGCCCTATCTTAAGGATAAGGCGGAAAGCTTTTCCGATAACATAGTTAAAAATACGCCTAACGGCCTTATGGTGCTGAATGAAAAACTGGAGGTACAGCAAATTAACACTGCCGCCATGAAAATAGTGAATTTGCGAAACTCTCGGGATATATTGGGCGACCAGGTGGTAAGAATTTTGGATCCTAAGCCGTTTACGGATGTTTTGCAAAGCGGCCGAAGCATAAAGAGAAAAAAAGTTTACCTGGCTGAATACGACAAATCGGTTGAGGAAACCGTTATATTCGACAAGGAATACAAGGTTTTAATTTGCATAATGCGTGATATAACCGAGGAGGAACGCGCGAGAGAGAAAAAGGAAAGCGTGAATAAAAAGACGGTGGAAATTGCCGATAAGGTGGTTGACAGACAAATGCGCATTGTTCAGGAAATTGCCTCGCTTTTGGGTGAAACAGCTGCCGAAACGAAAATTGCCTTAACCAAGCTTAAGGAGACGATGGCCGATGAATAATCTTTGCGCCGATATAGGCTATAAAAGCGTTAATCATTACGGGGAGCAGCTGTGCGGCGACCATGTGGACGTTGCATCGGACGAAAGCTCATCCGTAATTGTTCTGGCGGACGGGTTGGGGAGCGGCGTTAAAGCAAGTATTCTTTCAACGCTAACTTCAAAAATAATTTCAACAATGATGGCGGCCGGCCTTTCTGTGGAGGATTGCGTTTCCGCAATTGCATCCGCTCTTCCAATATGCAGTGAAAGAGGGGTTGCTTATTCCACCTTCACCATTATTCACTTAATTGATAACGAACAGGCTGAGCTTATTCAGTACGATAATCCGCACATTATCATGCTGAGAGACGGAAAAAGCGTAAGCTATCCGGAAACAGTTATAAGCATAGGGGAGAAGAAGGTTTATAAATCCGTTATTGATTTGGAGGAAAATGATATTTTCATTGCCATGAGTGACGGGTGCCCTCACGCCGGAATTGGCGAAAAGTACAATTTTGGATGGAAAAGGGAAGAAATTGCCGAGTTTATGGAGTCCATCAGCGTAAATGATTTTACGGCAAAAACCCTTGCAACCATTTTGGTGGATGAGTGCTACCGCCTTTACGGCGAAAAGCCGGGGGACGATGCAACAGCCTGTGTTGTAAGAATAAGGTCTCGGCGGCAAATAAACCTTATTTTCGGGCCTCCGGAAAACCCTGACGATGCGGATAGGATGATGTCACTCTTCTTTTCAAAGGAGGGAAAGCACATTGTGTGCGGAGGAACAACCTCCAATATTGCGGCGCGTTTTTTGGGAAAGACCTTAAGGCCAAGCCTTAATTTTGAAAGTGACGATATTCCGCCAACGGCCGAGATTGAAGGCGTTGACCTTGTTACCGAGGGTGTTATTACGGTAAACCGCGTTATGGAATATGCAAAGGATTATTTAAGCGATAATGAAAGCTATAAGGTTTGGGGCTATAAAAAGGACGGTGCCTCTCTTATAAGCAGACTTCTTTTCGAGGAAGCAACGGATATTAACTTTTTCATCGGAAGGGCAATCAATCCGGCACATCAAAATCCGGAGCTTCCGATAAATTTCAGCATAAAAATGCAAATAGCAGAAGAGCTGGCGCATTGCCTTGAAAAAATGGGCAAAAGGATAAAGGTCAGCCGGTTTTAAGGAGGATTATTTTTCATGAGAAAATTCGATACAAAGGTGCAGGACTTAAAATACCGTGTGCTTCGTGAGGTAGCGCGTTATGCGTGGAACGGCAATTTGCTTGACCATGTGTTGGATATTCCGAAAATAATCATTCCCGGAAACACGCCGACAATGCGGTGCTGTGTTTATAAGGAGCGCGCTATTTTGTCTGAACAGGAACGGGTGGCCATGGGCGGTCATTTGGAAAATTCCAACGTGATTGAGGTAATTGAAACCGCGTGTGACGAATGTCCCATGGGCGGCTATGAGGTTACAAACGCTTGCCGCGGCTGTCTTGCTCACCGATGTGAGGCTGCGTGTAAAAAGGGCGCAATAAGCTTTGACAGAAACCACACGGCATATATTGATAAAAGTAAATGCGTTGACTGCGGCGCCTGTGCAAAGGTTTGCCCGTATACAGCAATTGTAAACCGCAAAAGGCCGTGCCAGAATGCGTGCAAAATAAAGGCAATAAACGTAAACGAAAATCTTGCGGCAGATATTGATAACGATAAATGTATTGCTTGCGGTGCCTGTGTTTATCAGTGCCCCTTCGGAGCAATTATGGATAAGTCATATATATTGGACACAATTGATATAATAAAAAAGAGCAACGGAAATAAAGGCTATAAGGTTTATGCGGTGGTTGCACCGTCAATTTCCAGCCAGTTTTCCTATGCAAAGCTGGGACAGGTTATATCCGGCTTGAAAAAGCTTGGCTTTTACACTGTCGTGGAGGCTGCACTCGGCGCGGACATGGTGGCTTACGACGAATCGAGAGAGCTTTCAGAAAAGGGCTTTCTTTTAAGTTCGTGTTGTCCGGCGTTTGTTGACTACGTGGAAAAAAACTTTCCGGAGCTTGCCGAGCACATTTCTCACAATCTGTCGCCGATGGCGACAATTTCCAAGTATATAAAGGAAAGGGAGCCGGACTCTCGCGTAATATTTATCGGGCCGTGCACCGCAAAAAAAATGGAAACGAAGAAAGAACGCGTTCGTCACTATGTGGATTCGTGCATAACCTTTGAGGAGCTTCAGGCTTTGTTTGACAGTAAGGATATTGATATAACGGCTCTTGATGAGGAAATGCTGGATAACGCATCATATTTCGGAAGAATTTTTGCACGAAGCGGCGGCCTGTCAGACGCTGTTGCACAGGGGCTTAAGGAGCAGGGAATAACAGATTTTGAGCTAAAGCCCGTTATTTGCAACGGAATTGAGGAGTGCAGAGTTGCGTTGCTTAAGAAAAGTAAAAATCTTTTGGACGGCAATTTTATTGAAGGTATGGCATGCGTGGGCGGCTGTATCGGCGGCGCCGGATGTTTAACTCACGGTGAGAAAAGCCGGAAGGACGTCGATATGTACGGACAGGAGGCTTACGAAAAAACCATAACGGATGCAATAACGGTGTTAAAAT
>CAZITC010000181.1:0-3213 GCA_964542085.1 uncultured Ruminococcus sp.
GGAAAGCTTTGATGTATATGTTGACTGGAACGGAGATACAAATACGGTTATTTTGAGTAAATATTGATTAGGAATAGAGAGGTATTGAATATGCGAGATATACAAAATGTACTATATGAAAAAATGAATAATGACAAATACGGGAATTTGTTGTTACACTATGCGACCGTTCTGATGTATATATCAGTCGGACACGGAATGTTAGAATTACTTCCGATGCCGTCATTTGTGAATATAATATTGGCTTACACATCGAGAATTGTATATTATGGTTATGTGTTAGGATTGATAGGATGCTTTGCAAAAAAAGAATTTCTGCCGATGACAATTGTTTTTTTGTTTAATGCGCTAACGTCATTGATAAGTTGCATTAGATGGCATTCTTTCAGCAGTATTTTAAATATACTGGTCTATGGTGCTTTGGGATACTTTGCTTTTATACATATTGCAAAAAGCGAAAACATTACCATAAGCACAAGTGGTAAAAGATTTTGCCCTAATTGCGGACAGGAAGTGCCTGAGAATGTAGGATTTTGTAAGTCCTGCGGCAATAAAATCGGGTAATTAAAGAAGGGAGAGGAACAAAATGAAAAGAAGCATAACCTTTATTTTGGCTTTGGTTGTTTTTATGGCTCTTTCTATGGGAATATGTGTAAATGCCGCTGATAGCGTGTATGAGGGATTTACATATTACATTTCGGGAAATTATGCCATAATTAAAAAAGCCGATGAGCAAATGAGTGGTAATGTAGTAATCCCGAGTGAGATTGAGGGGAAAGAAGTAAAAACAATTGGAAGTTCAGCATTTAAGGGCAGAGATAAAATAACAAGTCTGACGATACCTGACGGAGTGGGAAAAATAGAATATGATGCGTTTAAGAACTGCACGGGACTGACGGAACTTGTTATTCCGGACAGCGTAACGGAGATTGGAAACGGAGTATTCAGCGGGTGCGATAACATCACGATTGTTGGAAATGAAGGCTCATACGCACAGGAATACTGTGAGAAAAACAGTATTCCGTTTAAGGTGACAGGACATTTAAAAACAACTGTGCAGGAAACCGTTGACGCAAAAATGAATGATATTACACTTGGATCCTATCAAGGAACATATACATTGACAGGAACGGGACTTCGTGAAGGGAAAAGGGGGTTGATCATTCAAATCAAGGAGAAAAAGACAGAAAAATATGCACAATTTATAAGCTATCCGTTAGATACAAATGACGAAAATGAAGCTTATGAATATTCAATGTCTATCCAGTATGATACAAATAATAAATCATATAAATTTATCGGTTTATCTGAAAGTGATGAATATGAAGCGGCAAGCGAAATGTTTGGAAGCTTGTTGACAAACAGTGTTGATAATATGTATGATTTACAAATAACGAAATTAGGAGAAACAATTACCGGAAAGGTTTTCGGGACATACACTCCGGGAATATTTTCGTTTTATGGAGAAATCGGCTCGTTTGAAGTTACATATACCGATAACCCCGAAATTCCGGAAATAGATAAAGGTGATTTTGATAGCATACTTGGCACATATTCGGGAACGTATACTGCCACACAGGGGATTACAGGCGGAATACTCACGATAGAAAAGAAAAATAATGAATATGTAGCAAAGTTTGAATTTTATCCTACCGATGGTAATGCGGATGTTGAATCCGGTTCGTATAAAATGGACATTAAGTATAACAGCAGAACTAAAAAGTATGAGTTTACCGGGACACAATGGATTGATAAAGCTCCCACATATGAATTTGCTAATTTTATCGGACAATTTAAGAATGATGTTTGTGAAGGTGATGTATATAATCAGTCAGGTAATCGTACCGGAACATTTAAATTCACTATGAGTGATGGCATAGGGGAGATGAAAGTTTTGACTGACAGACCCGGCTTGTCACTCTTTGTCGGAGAAAGTATGCAAATATGTGTTCAGCTTTACGATGATAACGGCAAACAAGTGAATAATATTTCAAATATAGCAATCAATATAGAAAATTCGTCTGTTGCTAAAAATGGAAGAAGAGAAGATGAAGCCGGAAACAGATATTTTACGATAAACGCTGTGGGCGTGGGAGAAACAAAAATATCCGTTATCAATAAAAATACCGGTGAAAAATGCACTTTTAAATTAAAAGTGCAACAATTAGGGAAAAACGCATATACAATATATAATGTCCCGAGTATTCGTGTAGAAGAAGATTATGTGAATTTTTATAACTTCAGCGGTCTGTATATCGACTCGTATAAATATAATTTATATGATAACGGCTCGTGTGATGTTTCTTTCGATATATACAATACGAACAGTATATATGGTATGGTAGAGGTTTATGATAAAGATGGAAACTTATATTCTTGCAAGACTATAAATAAATTCACATCGAATGTGACGGGACTGGTAGATGCATTTTGGTCTAAACCAAAAGAATTATTTGTAGATATATCAAATAGAAACTTTGGGACATATAGACAGGTTTTTGGATGCAGCAAAAAAACATCGATAAGCGTGACAGTTCCCCAAGGCGGATATATAAAAATTACTGTTGACCCAAATTCGTCATTGGCGGTTGCATTGGTAAATTCTTTAGATATAATGCTGAAAACTGATTCGATTAATCGATCAGCAAATAAATCGCCTTCTGATGAATATGAATGGACAGATAATTTTATAGAGAATGTTAGAATTGCGACAAGAGGAGAAATTTTTCGGGCAGGAAAATCAGAAGAGTATTCCCAAGAATTAATGTCTGGTTATACCAAAAAAGTTTTTTTGAGCGGAAAGGGAGCAGGTATTATATGGAATTCTACTAGCGAATTTATCCGTAGCCTCAAATTGGAGGATGTTCTAATCCAATCACTTAATGTAACATTGGGGATAACTGAAAAAATTTCAAAAAAGTTGATGGGACCTTATGGAGAAATATTGGATGGTATGTTTTTTGGCTCGAAATATGCTAATTTAATAAATCAACTTATGGATATGGTTTCTTGTGAAAATTCCGGCGGTATCACAATACAAGTTCCGGAAGACGCGCGGCGTTCATGTGCCGGAATTACGGTCGAAAGCAGTTATGTTCTTGACAATAATATAGCACTTGATGCTTATGTTATTCCGAGAAGTTCCGAGGAGATAAAACAACTTCAGTTAAATAATAATCGTTTGGATTTGGAAGATGTGATTTTCTTCAATAT
>CAZITC010000181.1:3223-3575 GCA_964542085.1 uncultured Ruminococcus sp.
AAGAAATTCAGCCTAAAAGCGATGTAAAAGTATCTGTGCAAATACCGGACTCAAAGTTGAATGTATTAAATAAACTGAAGATATACAGATGCGAAAACGATGGAACGCTTACAGATATGAATGCAAGTGTTAATGAAAATAAATTGACTTTTAACACAAATCATTTCAGTATCTATATACTTGCGGAAGAAAAAGACGGAGTTGTTACTTCTTTCAATTCAATGGTATCTGAATGGGCGAAAGAAGAAATAGAAGAGGCATATAAAGCAAATATCATTCCCGAAGAACTTGTCGGAAAGGATTTAACAAAAAAAGCAGACAGAGCCGAATTTGCGGCTATTGCTGTAAAAAT
>CAZITC010000182.1:0-3570 GCA_964542085.1 uncultured Ruminococcus sp.
ATTGATGCCAAGAAAAACATTTTTCTAAATCAGAAGGATAACGGCCTTCTGGTGCTAAATGCAGACAATGCCCACACCGCTGCAATGCGCGGCAGTCAAAACGGGCGTCTAAAGCTTTTTTCGCTGGAGCATGAGGTGGACGGCACCTACCTAAAGGACGGCAAAATTTATGCCGGACAAAGGGCCGTTATGGACAGGGCGGACATAATTTTACCCGGCATTCACAACGTTGCAAACTACATGGCGGCAATTTCGGCCGTTAATGACTTTGTTTCTGATGATACAATCATTTCCGTTGCCCGCTCCTTTGGCGGCGTGGAGCACCGAATTGAATATGTGTGCGAAAAAAACGGCGTTGCGTTTTATAACGACTCCATCGGCTCCAGCCCGGCGCGCACCAAGGCAACGCTTTTATCCTTCCCGGAAAAGGTTGTTTTAATTGCCGGAGGCTATGACAAGCACTTAAATTACGACGAGCTCGGAAAAGTAATTGCCGACCGGGTGCGCTATCTTGTTTTAATCGGCCAGACGGCGGATAAAATAGAGCGTGCGGTAAAAAATGCCGCAAATGACCTTCCCGTTTACCGTGCCGAAAGCTTTTCCGATGCGGTGCAAAACGCGGCGGCAAATGCACGCCGGGGCGACAGGGTTGTGCTTTCGCCGGCCTCGGCAAGCTTTGATATGTTTCGCGATTTTGAGGAGCGCGGCCGCACCTTTAAGGAAATTGTAAGGAGTCTTTAATTTTATGAGCACAGAAGAAATTTTAACCTTGCTTTGCTTGCCGCAAGCTCCATCCGGCATGGAGGAGGCGGCCGGCGCGGTGTTTTCACGCCTTATTGCCCCTTACGTTGACACGGTGGAGCACACCTCCTCCGGCAACGTTATTGCCAGAAAAAAGGGCAAGGGCAAAAGGCTTTTAATCGAGGCACACTCAGACGAGGTTGGCCTTATGGTGACGGAGGTTAACGGCGGCTTTCTTAAATTTTTGCCTGTGGGCGGCATTGACTTTAAAATTTTGCCCGCTTGTGCCGTAACGGTTTACGGCAGAAAGCCCATTCCCGGCATAATAGGCCTAAAGCCTCCCCACCTTCAAAAAAAGGAGGATGACCGCACGCTTTCAGCGGATACACTTTTGATTGACACGGGCTTGGACGATGCCTCGGCCCTTGTGAGGCCGGGCGATACGGTTGCCTTTTCCTCACCCTATCTTCCGCTTTTGAACGGGCGCGCCGCATCAAGGTGCATGGATGACCGTGCCTGCCTTGCCGCCCTTATTTTGGCGGCGGAGCAAATTAAACAAACAGACTACGACATATGCTTTGCCGCAACCTCAGGTGAGGAAGTTGGCCTTCGCGGAGCAAAATGCCTTGCCAAAAGCTTTATGCCGGATATTTCCGTAAGCCTGGATGTTACCTTTGGTGAAAACTTCGGCTCTCAGGACTCATCCTTCCCCCTCGGTGCTCCGACGCTTTGCATAAGCCCAAGCCTTTCCATGCCGCTTACGCGCGCATTGGAGGCTGCGGCCAACGATGCCGGCGTAAGCATAAGCTATGAGGCGGCCTCCGGCTCCAGCGGAACAAACGCATGGGCCATTGCCGCCGGCAGCTTTGATGCCCATACCGCATTAATTTCGGTACCCATTCGCTATATGCACACGTTGACCGAGGTTTTAAGCCTTTCGGATATTGAGGCCGCGGCAAAAATTGTTGCGCAGTTTGTAAACGGAGGTGAGCGCTATGCTTTCTGAGCTTTCTAAGCTTTGCGCCCTGCACGGTGTTTCCGGCGATACCGATAGCGTGCGCGCCTATATTGCCGAGCGCGTAGCGCTTCCCCACACGGTGGATGCGAAGGGCAACTTGATTTTTTACAAGAAGGGACGCTCCTCCTCCAAAAAGCTTATGGTCACCGCTCATATGGACGAGGTCGGTCTTATGGTAACCGGCTTCACTCCTGAAGGGTATTTGAAATTTGCCTCCGTCGGCGGCATTGATGCCCGCGTTATGGTTTCCAAAACGGTTGCCTTCAAAAACGGGCTTTACGGCGTTATCGGCCAAAAGGCCGTGCACCTTCAGTCCGCTTCGGAGCGCGAGGCCGACCCCAAGGAGGATAAGCTGGTAATTGACATCGGCGCTCTCAGCATGGCCGATGCCATGGCGCACGTTCGCATTGGTGATACCGCGGCGTTCATGTGCCCATTCACGCCACTGGGTGAAACGCGCTTTGCCGCCAAGGCCTTGGACGACCGGGTCGGCCTTGCGTGCCTAATGCAGCTTCTTACACGCGATTACGACTTTGATTTTTACGGCGTGTTTACGGATTTGGAGGAAATCGGCGGACTCGGCGCAAAGGCCGCCGCCGAAAGAATCAGGCCGGATGCCTCACTTGTTTTGGAGGGCACCACCTGCTCGGACAATCCTTCCGTAAGCGAAAAGGACTTTGTAACGCGCTGTGGCGGCGGTGTTTGCCTTCCAGTTCGCGACAGGAGCATGGTAGGCGACCGGGCGCTTGTTTCCTCGCTCATTCGCTGTGCCGAAAAAAATAACATTCCCTGGCAGTACAAAAAAACAACCGCCGGCGGAACGGACGGCGGCGCAATTCACACCTCGGCCGGCGGAATAAAAACCGCAGTCATGGCCGTTCCCGTGCGCTACATTCACTCCGCCTGCTCCGTTGCCGACATGCGCGACCTTGAGGCCTTCTTCCTTTTGGCCGAAAAATTTACCGAAAGGGCTGGTGAAATTCTGTGAATTTGTTAAAATCACTTTGTCGGGCGTTCGGCCCCTCGGGCGACGAGGGCGGCGTTCGTGATGTTATACGCAATGCAATGGCTCCGTTTTCGGACGAAATCCGAACGGACACCATGGGCAATTTAATCTGCCGAAGAAAGGGATCGGGCAAAAGGCTTATGCTTACCGCGCCCATAGACTCGGCCGGTCTTATGATAACCCATAGAGAGGAAAACGGCTTCTTCAGAGTGGAGCCGGTGGGCCCTCTTAAAGCGGAAAGTCTTTCCGGCCGCCGCGCTGTTTTTAAGGACGGCACGGCCGCCGTGCTCTCCGGCGCATCCTTTTCGGAGCTTACCGTTGACGCTCCGGATAAAAAAAGCGCGCCGGTAGGTACGCTTTTAACGCTCTGCGATGAGCCTGTTATTACGGAGCGCTTCGCCTCCTCGGCCTTTCTTTCTGCGCGCGCCGGCGCATGGGCGCTTATTCGTGCGGCCGAAAAAATTACGTGCGAGGCGGATATTTTCTTTGTTTTCGCCGCGCAAAGCCTGCTTGGCGCCCGCGGCATCATCTGTGCCGCAAGCGAGGCATCGCCAGATGCTCTTTTGGCTGTCGGTACCTGTCTTTCGTCCGACACGCCGAATGCTAAGGGCACGACCACACTTGGCAGCGGGCCTTCCGTTTGCGCCATGGACAAGGACTTCATCTGCTCCTCCGGAATGAAGGAAAAGCTTCTTTCCTTATCGCGCCACAGCCAAATAAGCGTATCTGACTCATCAGATGCCTTAATCGGCTCGTCGGAGGCTTCACTTTCCTGCGGTGAGCTTGTCGCAGTGCGTGTGCCCGT
>CAZITC010000183.1:0-3540 GCA_964542085.1 uncultured Ruminococcus sp.
ATTTTCAAGCTTCTTTCCAATCCCAAGGAAATAACCGGTGACGAAAACGGCTTTGTTAACGGTATGCGCTGTGTGGAAATGGAGCTTGGCGAGCCGGATGCATCCGGCAGACGCCGTCCTGTTGAAAAGGCAAATTCGGACTTTGTGATTGACTGCGATGTTGTAATTATGGCAATCGGCACATCGCCAAATCCGCTTATAAAGGCAAGTGAGCCGGCACTGGAAACGGAAAAATGGGGAGGCATAAAAACCTACTCCGAGGCCGGAATAACATCGGTTGAAAACGTGTATGCCGGCGGTGATGCGGTTACGGGTGCGGCAACAGTTATTCTTGCCATGGGTGCGGGTAAGGCCGCGGCAGAGGATATTGTTAAAAACGTTAAGTAAAAAAGTGAGTCTGCATTTGCGGACTCACTTTTTACAATAAGTTAAAAAAGAATTATTGCGAAAGCCTGAATTTTGTGATATAATAACTAAGTATGGGGCATGAAAGCATAGCCCTCCTTGGTAAGGGAGAAAGAAATGAAAAAACAAACGTATTTATTTGACTTTGACGGAACACTGGTTGATTCCATGCCTACATATGCCGGGCTTATGGTAAGAATACTGGACGAAAACAACATTCCCTACGGGGAGGACATTATGAAAATTATCACGCCCCTCGGCTTTTTGGGGACGGCAAAGTATTACAAAACCCTGGGTATTCGCCTTTCAGAGGAGGAAATGGTCAGGAAAATGAACGAATATGCATATTATGAGTATGCAAATAACATTCCGGCAAAAAGCAATGTTATTTCGGTGCTGGAGAAATTGAAAAGCCGCGGTGACGGGCTGAATGTGCTTACCGCAAGCCCGCACGCTACGCTGGACGCGTGCCTTAAGCGCCTCGGCATTTACACTCTTTTTGACAATGTGTGGTCGTGTGACGATTTTAACACAACAAAGACCGATGTGAAAATTTATGCTGCCGTGGCGAAAAAAATCGGAGCAGAGGTCGGAGAAATTCTTTTCTTGGATGATAATTACAATGCGGTTAAAACCGCAAAGCAGGCCGGCATGAAAACCTGCGGAGTGTTCGACAATTCGTCAGAGAGCTATGTGGACGAGATGAAGGCCTTGGCAGATCATTATATTTATGATTTTTCAGAGCTTATAAAGTAAAAACAAAGGGGGAATAATTAATGCGGTATATGTTTTTGCGCTTTCCGGAGGGACGGGGCAAGGCGCTTACCTTCAGCTACGACGACGGAGTGCGGTCGGATATTCGGCTGGCAGATACCTTTACCCGCTACGGTGTAAAGGCAACCTTTAACCTGATTGGTGACGAGGCACGTGGCGATAACGGTCTCAAAAAAGATGAGGTTGAGGAGCATATTCTTTCAAGGGGGCACGAGGTGGCTGTCCACGGCTCATTTCACAGAGCGGAGGGCTATCAGCGTACCGTTGAGGGAATAAAGGATGTTTTGTTCTGCAGAACGGAGCTTGAAGAAAAGTTTGGCCGGATAATTCGTGGCATGGCTTATCCGGACTCGGGTATTACCCGCTTCGGAAACGGTGCATCCTACGAAAAAATACGCACATATTTAAGTGAGCTGGACATTGCCTATGCCCGTACCCTGGGCGGCGACAATGCGGGATTTCAGCTTCCGGCAGACTGGTATGCATGGATGCCGACGGCGCACCACGCCAATCCTAATATGGACGCCTTTATAGATGCGTTTCTTAATATTGACCTGTCAAACAGGGTTTACCGCGCGAACCGCGCGCCACGGCTTTTCTATGTTTGGGGTCACTCATTTGAGTTTGAGCAGGCCGGAAACTGGAATCTGCTTGAAGGAATTTTGACAAGGCTTTCCGGCCGTGATGATATTTGGTATGCAACCAACATAGAAATTCACGACTATGTGGAGGCGTACAATTCGCTTGTATTCAGCGCAAACGGCAAAATAATCTACAACCCGACGCTTTATGACATCTGGTTTGACATTGACGGGGTGGGTTTTAAAATCGCCCCCGGCGAGGAACTAAAGCTTTAATTTTAAAACAAAAAGAACAGGAGTGATTAAACTGAAAAAAACATTCTTTTCGGAAAATCGCACGGCTATTTCGGAAAAGTGGACGGAGTCGGCCTCCTCCGTGGCACCGATAGTCATTCTTGTGATTATTTTAAGCCTCACGATTGCACCGGTCAGAACTGACGTGATGCTTAACTTCCTTGTAGGCACCTTTATGGTAATTTTGGGTATAAGCTTCTTTTCACTGGGAGCGGACTCCTCAATGACACCTATAGGC
This sequence comes from uncultured Ruminococcus sp., assembly GCA_964542085.1. Classification (GTDB taxonomy): domain Bacteria; phylum Bacillota; class Clostridia; order CAKSNL01; family HGM11501; genus HGM11501. The sequence goes on from CAZITC010000183.1 coordinate 2,293, forward strand.
AATAAAATCGGTACGGCGATGACGAAAACAAAAAGGCTGGGGATTATTCTTCCGGTCAGCTTTGCGCTTGGTTTTGCCGTTACCATTGCGGAGCCGGACCTTCAAGTACTGGCACAAACCGTGCCACACATCAATAACAGCGTTTTGCTTTTAACCGTGGGCGTGGGAGTGGGCTTTTTCTTATCGCTTTGCATGGTAAGAATACTTACCGGCACATCACTTAGGAAAATTCTTATTGTGTGCTATGCCGTGGTGTTTGCACTTGCATTTTTTACAGAAGTGGATTTTCTTGGCATAGCGTTTGACTCCGGCGGCGTAACAACCGGACCGATGACTGTGCCGTTTATACTTGCGCTTGGTGTGGGTGTTTCCAATATCCGAAGCGATAAAAAGGCGGAGGCGGACAGCTTTGGTCTGGTTGCTCTTTGCTCTATTGGGCCGATTTTGGCGGTACTTCTTTTGGGATTCTTTTATTCGGGAAGTGGGGAGAGCGCCCAGGCAATTTTGCCGGCTTATGAAACAACAGGGCAAATCGGAACGGCCTACATTCGCGCAATACCGGAATATATGATGGAAATGGCAATGGCGCTTTTCCCGGTAGTGGCAATATTTTTCCTGTTTCAAGCTTTTTCGCTAAAGCTTACGCGCCATTCGCTGGGCAAAATTTGCTTCGGCCTGGCTTATACATATCTTGGTCTGGTGCTGTTTTTAACAGGTGTAAACGTTGGCTTTTCATCCCTTGGCAGTGTTTTGGGTGAAAGCCTTGCAACCGGTTGGACGAAGGCGATTTTAATACCGCTTTCAATGATTTTCGGTTGGTTTATTATTTCGGCCGAGCCGGCGGTTGCGGTTTTGGAAAAGCAAATAGAGGAGGTCAGCGCCGGCGCAATTCCCGGCAAGGCAATTAAGCTTAGCCTTTCGGCGGCAATTGCCGTTGCAATGGGGCTTTCCATGCTTCGTGTTGTAACAGGCATATCCATAATGTACTTTTTAATACCGGGCTATGCAATTGCGCTTATTCTTTCTTTTTTTGTGCCGGATATTTACACGGCAATTGCGTTTGACTCCGGCGGTGTTGCATCCGGCCCGATGACGGCAACATTCATGCTTCAGTTTGTTATCGGAGCAAGTGCGGCTTTGGGTGGAAGTGTTTTGAAGGATGCCTTCGGTCTTGTGGCAATGGTTGCCATGATGCCGCTTATTTCCATACAGATTGTTGGCTTTATTTACTCGCTTAAGGATAAGAAT
>CAZITC010000184.1:0-3529 GCA_964542085.1 uncultured Ruminococcus sp.
AATTATATCACACATCATAAAGGTATGTCAAGCCCTAATTTAAAATTCTTTTCGCTTGAGTGAAAACTCAAAGCTAATGTGGCGGTGCAAGCTAATCCGCGGCTTTTTTCCTTTTTTAGGGAGTGGGAAAGGCGAACGAAGTGCGGATTAAAAGGAGCAAATTTGCATAACTGTGTAAGCATACTTTGAGTATTTTTTAATCTCCGTTGTCGTATAACACAATTTGCACTTTCAAAAATCCTTGTACTTTCGCGTAGAAACATTATTTGAATTATGGTGCGAAGGAGGAAAAAGCTTGCCGTCTTTTAATGGCATCAAGATTAAAAATGCCTCAATAAAACTGCTTTGGATGATTTCGATATATTTCCGTTCGTTTAATTATGCTTTGACCTTCTGAATTGGAGGGGGGACAGGCCTTTAAGCTTTTTGAACACATAGTTATAGTACGGAGCGGAGGAAAAGCCGGAGGACACCGCAATTTCCGCAATGGAGGCATCTGTTTCACAAAGAAGCTCCTCCGTCCTTTTTACCCGAAGAAAATTCAAAAAGTCGTTAAATCCGGCGCCGGTTGCCCTTTTGAAAAGTCGACAAAAATAATAGGGGCTTAAGTTTGAGACATGGCTGACATCCTCCAGTGTGATTTTTTTAAGGAAGTTTTCTTCCATGAATTTTACCGAAGGCGCAATTTTGGTAACGGCCTCCGAATCTGACTTATTCAGGCTGCCGGAGAAAATACCGTAGCGGTAGAAGCTGGCCATGAGCTTGTGAATACCTGAGGTAATAAAGCCTTCGTAATATGGACGCTGGTCGACGTATTCTGCGAAAATTTCATCTATACACGCCTTGAAGGCCGCATTTTCTTCGGTGCCGGCCTTAAAGATGAAATATGCCTCCGTGCTTCGGCGAAGGAACATTTCGAAGTTGTCGGTGGGACTGTCGGCGGTCAAAAAATCGCTTTCAAGAAACTGAATATAGCTTCGAGAGCTGCCGAGCTCATTGGTGAAGGTGTAATGCGGGGTCATGCTTGGAAATATTACAATATCGCCCTTTTCGGCGGTGAAGCTGTTTTGGTTTATACCGCAAATGATTGACCCCTTATCCACAAATATAAGCTCAAGCTCCTTGTGGTAGTGATAAACGTTTTGCCAGTCCTCTAACTTCAACAAGGGCATCGGTCGGTTTATATTTATGCCGACATTGGGCACCTTCATTGAAATATATGGCTTTTCACTTATTAGCATGTTTGTACCTCACACATTTTTCGGTAGGGCGGTTGCATCCTCGCCCATGAAGTCGAAAACATCGGCGGAAACCAGCTCAATGCGGCCGTCCTCATAATAATCCGCCGTTGAAACAGAGGCGTTGTGCGGCCAAGGGATAAGGCGCATATCCTCCGGTGCGGTTTGGCGCCAAAGGCAGGTGAGCGCTCTTATGGGAGTTGCGTGAGTTGCGATTAAAACGGTTTTGCCCATGTTTTCGCGGGCAATTTTAGCGGCCTCAGCCGTTATTCTTTCATAAAGTGCGCGAACGCTTTCGCCGCCGTGGGGAGCGGCCTTGCCTATATCGGAAAGCCAAAGGCCGTATTCCTCGGGATAGAGAGAGGGCAAATCCGCGAATTTTTTATTTTCCCATTCGCCGCCGCAAATTTCGCGCATATGCTCATTCAAAATAATTTCGGCACCGTGGCGCGCGGCGATGTGGCGACCGGTATCAGCCGCTCGTATTAAATCGCTGGCATAAAATACATCAATCTTTTCATCCTTTAAAAATTCTGCGGTCATTTCCGCTTGGGCATGCCCCTTCTCGGTCAGAGGCGAATTTTGATGCCCTACAAACACTCCGGCAAGGTTTGCCTCACTTTCGCCGTGTCTTACAAAAATTAAACGTGTTTTATTCATCTTTTCCTCCAAGCTTATATTCAGCGTAAACATCGCTCTTTCTTATTCCGCGTTCCTTGGCAACGGCCTTCATCGCATCCTTTTCGTTCATACCCTGAGCGATAAACTTAATAACGTGCTCGGGAATGCTGAGGTCGGAAAAATCCGCCTCCTACAAACACTCCGGCAAGGTTTGCCTCACTTTCGCCGTGTCTTACAAAAATTAAACGTGTTTTATTCATCTTTTCCTCCAAGCTTATATTCAGCGTAAACATCGCTCTTTCTTATTCCGCGTTCCTTGGCAACGGCCTTCATCGCATCCTTTTCGTTCATACCCTGAGCGATAAACTTAATAACGTGCTCGGGAATGCTGAGGTCGGAAAAATCCGCCTCCTTTTCGGGAGCACCCTCCAGAACAAGGACAAATTCGCCCTTCGGCGGAAGTTGCTCGTATTTTTCAATCGCCTCGTCCAAGGTTAGGCGGGTAAATTCCTCGTGGATTTTGGTAAGCTCGCGGCAGAGCGCAATTTTTCTTTCGCCGCCGAAACAGTCCTTGAAATCGTGCAGAGTGGCCAAAAGCTTGTGCGGTGCTTCGTAGAAAATCATAGTACGCTTTTCGCTTGCCACATCCTGTAAATGTTTTCTGCGGCTTTGCTTGTTTACGGAAAGAAAGCCCTCAAAGCAAAAGCGTCCGGTGGACATTCCGCTTCCGATAAGCGCGTTTATTGCGGCAACGCACCCGGGAACAGGCACAACGTCAATTCCGCGCTCTATACAGATTTTAACCAAATCCTCGCCGGGGTCACTTATTGCCGGTGTTCCGGCATCGGAAACAAGAGCAATGCTTTTGCCGGCGGCAATTTCCGCGGCAAGCTGTTCGCCCTTTTCCTTGCGGTTATGCTCGTAATAGCTGGTTAGGGGCTTTGATATTTCAAAATGGTTTAATAGCGTAAGCGTTCTTCTTGTATCTTCCGCGGCGATAAGGTCCACGCTTTTTAAAACCTCCAGGCAACGGAGGGTTATATCGGACAGATTGCCTATCGGCGTGGCACAAAGATAAAGCTTTCCTGACATTTTACTTCTCCTTATTAATATAAATTATCTGTGTTTTCAAGTATTTTCCACCGCCGCGAAGCCCTTCGATTAAAACGAGGGACGGCTCTGCGCCCACGGAGTCGGCAACAAGTGCAAGCCTCTTGGGCTCCAGTGAGTATTTACGCATGAGGAACATAATATCCGCCATGCGGTGCGGTCTGTGCACCATGGTGAAATAGCCGCCCGGGCGGACAAGATGCGCGGCCTGGGAGATGACATCCTCCAGCGAGCAGAAAATTTCGTGCCGTGCGGCGGCCTTTTCACTGTTGGGGTTTTTTAGGCCGCCGCCGTCATTCATATACGGCGGATTGCAGGTTATAAGGTCAAACTGACAGCCCTTATAAATTTCCGCGGCGCGGCAAACGTCACCGGTTTGCACCCTTATAATATCGGACAGGCCGTTTAGCTCCATGGTTCTTTTGGCCATGGAGGAGGCCTTTTCGGATATTTCCGATGGCGCCGGTTTCTCCTATGACGCAGCCAATGACCCGCTGCCCAATCTCCACGCCTTGCAGCAGGAAGCTCACAGCATCTCCGGACACATGGTGGTACCCAAC
>CAZITC010000185.1:0-3508 GCA_964542085.1 uncultured Ruminococcus sp.
GTCATAAACACCCAAAAGTGCCACTCCCGAAAGGGCTGTGTTCCATGTATTTTGAACCGTTGCCGAAACCTCTGTTGTGCTTCCCAATGTAACATCTGCTTTTGTTGTAAACTTTGTTGGAGCAATTATTTTACAATCTGAAAAATCGCCGTCTTGTGTGTAACCCTCGGTTGCTTCATAAGAAATTTTTATTTGAAAGGTCATATCCAACGTGATTGCCGCACTGCTGTTTACAGAAAAATTCAGTCTTGCCGTTGTATCGTCTACCCTTGTTATGCTGTCAAAGGTAATTCCCGAGGGGAGATTTTTTACCGTAAAGTAACTCATATCAAGGTTTTCTACAAATTTATAAGCCGGCAAGCTTACCTCTATAAATGTATCGTCATTTTTGAAAGTATTGTATGAATACATTTCAATTTCATTCGACTCCATTATAAATGCAACTTTTGGTACTCTGGTAAGTTTTATGGCATCGTAATAAACCCACCAACCACCGTTGTATCCACCTCCGAAAGACGGTTTATGATCTTCCGGCACTTTGGGAGCCTTTAACTTTATAATATCTTTTTGGGGATCTCCCGTAAGAAATATTTCTCCATAACTCAAAAACTTTCCTCGTCCCGATACACCCCAGTCGGTATTAAAATCAGACGGTTTAGCCACAAGTTTGCCATCCATAAATGCAAATGCAGGAACTTGATAACCCTCAGCCGGCTGAAAAACTTCAAGTTTATAATATCCGGGAGTTACATTTAAAGTATACTCGCAATAACTGTAATCCGGATCATACGGAGACGATGAACCCGGTCCCGTTTTACTGGCATACGAAGCTCCATGGCTATAACTTGACTTCGTATATGTTGAAACGCCGTTTCCGACAACTTTTACAGAGCCTATTGTCTCATCTGCAGTAGTGCTTCCGTTTATATATGCTTTCCCGTCCTCCTCAAGCACAATTGTTTCCGTATCGCTTTCGGCGAACAGGTTAATTTCGTCTTCAAAATTTACTTCATAATTTACTTCATAATCATTTTCGGCATAAGCATTTATATCCTCTACCGTTTCACTTTCCGCCACTTCTGTTTCTTCATTAACTTCCGAAGTTTCATCATTTTCTTCATCATTCTCCGATTGCGGAATATCTGCATTTTCTGTTATTTGTGTTTGGATAAAATCCTCTGTAATATTTTCTTCCGGTGCAGCCGCCATTGCCGCCGGTAAAAGCGGTGCCGTTACTGCTATTGCCGAAAATATCGCTAATAGCTTTTTCATGAATATCCTCCTTGTGATTTTTATCTCTCATCCATATTGTTCAGCTTTGGTTTTATTGGAATTGAGGGGGTGGTTATATTATACACCCCCCCCCGAAATTTTGTCAAGTAAAATAAGGTCTTATTTTGTGTAATATGATACAGGCACAATTTTTTCCGCATCACTTAAAACAAACATTTTAACCGTATCGTCAGAAGTGTATCCTGGGTGTACCGCTGTTTCAAAGGGTACTATTACTCCATCGGCTGTTGCCGAAACGGTATTCATTGTAACAGTTTTCATTTTATCTGTTGTGCTGTCATAGGTTGCAACAATAATAACCTTTGTGTTGGGTGAACTTTCCGAGCACCACTTGAATGCTTCAAATTCACCCGAGAATACACCATCGCCTCCCATTGAGCCTTTTACAAGATATTCTTGTCTGTCCTTTGTATCAACTTTTGTAAGTTTTATAGCATCGTAATATACATTCCAGCCTGCATTATAGCTACCATTCTGACAAGAATGTTCTTCCGGCTTTGGAACTTTTAATGTTATAACGTCCTTTGATGGATCACCCGTAAGCTTTACAACGCCGTATTCCATATATCTTCCTCGTCCATTTGTTTGACCCCAGTCGGTATTATAGTGAGTAGGCTGTCCTACCGGCTCACCGTTTATATATGCCCATGTTGCTACTTGATAACTTTTCATCGGCTGGAAAACTTCCAAACGATAATAGCCCTCATCTACCGAAACACAATAATCTGCCGAAGTTAATTCAGAATTAAAGACACCATCTGCTCCGACATTTGCATGATACGCACTTCCGTTGTTGTAAACGTCGCCTGTTAATGTTTTAACTGTTCCGTTTGTTTTAACATATCCGTAATTTGTAACTGCTGTGTCACTTCCGTTTACATAAGCTTTTCCGTCATTTTCCAATACAAGCTCATCTACATTTCCCTCTCCGTCTGCACAAGATATCGGAGTAAGTTTTATAGCATCATAACAAACATTCCAACCACCGTTGTATCCACTTCCGAAAGACGGTTGACGATCATCAGGACTTGGAGTTTTTAATTTTATGATATCTTTTTGGGAATCACCTGTTAGGAATATTGTTCCGTATTCCATAAACGTTCCGCTTCCGGCTGTACCCCAGTCTGTACTAAACTTAGATGGTTTTCCAACTACTTTATCGTTCATATATGCAAATGTAATAACTTGATAATCCTTAGTCGGCTGAAAAACTTCGAGTTTGTATAATCCGGGAGACATATTATTAAACTTGTATTCAGCATAGCTGTACTCTGAATCATATGCCTTGCCCGATCCGCCAACTTTGCTTTGCTTTGCTTTTCCACGGTTGTACCCGCTACCGGTTACAGAATCAATTTTACTACCTACAAATTCAACGCTTCCAATGCCGGCTGTTTCAATGCCGTCTATGTATACTTTTCCGTCTTCTTCCAAGACAATACCTTTTGCATCTTCACCCGTTGGAGTTTTAGCTATCAGTGTAAGTTTAATAGCATCATAGTAAACCCACCATCCTCCGTTGTAGGTATAACCAACTGCGTTCTTATGTTCATCCGGAACTTTCGGTGCCTTTAATTTTATAATGTCTTTTTCCGGATCTCCGGTAAGAGTTACTGTTCCGTATTCCATAAACTTTCCGCTTCCGGCACTTCCATATTCTGTAGTAACAGCGGATTGTTTTCCAACTATCTGATCATTCATATACGCAAACGTTGCAACTTGATAAGCCTCAGCCGGCTGAAAAACTGCAAGCTTATACTCACCGGGCGTAGCATTTTTTATCGTATACTCCGCATAGCTGAGTTCTGAATCATACGGCGTAGATGATCCTTCTCCGGTCTTACGAGCCATTACCGTCCCTCTGCTATATTTTGTAGCATTAGAATAAGATGCTATTCCATTACCTGTAAATTTAACCGAACCCATTGTTTCATCAGCCGTTTCACTGCCATTCACATACGCTTTTCCGTCTTCTTCAAGCAATATTTCTTTTGTGTCTTCAGCTAATAAATCAATATCGTTTGATGCAAATGTTGAAATTTGCAAGCTTCCCAGCATCGTAAGAGCTGAAACAAGGGAAATTGTTCTTTTAATAATCTTTTTCATTTTTAACCTTTCCTTTCCGTAGCCAAAGGCTACAACTAATACCACAATTTTTTCAAAAATTAAATAATGGGAAAATTCAACTTTTTACTTTTTTGATTTATGGCGTGGT
>CAZITC010000186.1:0-3507 GCA_964542085.1 uncultured Ruminococcus sp.
GTGCTTGGCGGCGAGTGTGATACCGCCGAAAACCGCTATTTCATAATTGATATTGATAAAAATGACGGATATAACGAGATTGCCGTTGCGGAAACGGACTATAACAATATGGAGCTTGCTGTTTACCGCTACACGGGAAGCGAGCTTTACCTTATGGGGCGCATAAAATCGGCAGGCGCCATTGCCGTGCGGACAGATGCCACCCCCATCGGCGACGATTGGGGTGCAATAAGCGTAAACCGCGACGGAACGGTAACGGCGAATATCGGTGTTCAGTTTGTGCACACAATGCTTGTCAGAAAGCAGTATAAAATTAACGACAAAATGCGCTTAGAGTGCGTGGGAAATGAATTTTACACTATCGGAAATTATTCGGATTTCACGGTTGTGAATTACCTTGAAAGCGAAAAAAGCGACCCTCAGCACCCGGAAATTAAGCTTAGCCCCGGTTATACCGGTAAAATAGTAAAAACCGACCTTAAAAACTGGATTTACATTGAAACCGGAAGTGGGGACAGCGGCTGGATATATGTAAACGATGACGGGGGCGTTAACGGCCAGCATCTTTCATATTATTTGGACGGATTAAATTATGCAGGATAAAATATATAATGAAGGGAAGAGATAAAAATGAGCAAAATCACAGTTATGGAGCATCCTCTTATTCAGCACAAAATTACAATTTTGAGGAAAAAGGAAACATCGGTTAAGGAATTTAGGTTTTTGGCAAACGAAATAGCACTTCTTATGGGCTATGAGGCAACAAGAGATTTGCCGCTTAGGGACATTGAGGTTGAAACCCCCGTTGCAAAAACCAAGGGCAAGGAGGTTGAAAAGCAAGTTGCCGTTGTTCCCATACTCCGTGCGGGTCTTGGCATGGTGGACGCAATATTAAGCCTTATTCCCTCTGCAAAGGTTGGCCATATCGGCCTTTACCGTGACCCGGAAACACACACACCTGTTGAATATTACTGCAAGCTGCCCACAGAAATCGACAAAAGAACTGTTATCGTGGTAGACCCCATGCTTGCAACCGGCGGAAGCGCGGTTGCCGCAATTGACTTTATTAAACAGCGCGGCGCAAAGAAGATTAAGTTCATGTGCCTTATCGCGGCTCCCGAAGGCGTGAAGGCCCTTTCGGAGGCTCACCCCGATGTGGATATTTACATCGGAGCATTGGATGAAAAGCTTAACGAAAATTGCTATATCGTGCCCGGCCTCGGTGATGCCGGCGACAGACTTTTCGGCACACTTTAAAAGCAACCGAATACGCCTGAAACGGTTAAAATTAAGCTTATTTGAGCCTCTGCTCCCGTGCCGTTTGGTGTACGGTTGCAAACATGGAATAAAATGGAAAAACGCGGTGAAGCTTCACCGCGTTTTTTTGCGTATAAAATGAAGGGCTCTCCCCTCCGCCCAAAAAATTTATTTTATGCCGCCGCAAAGCGGCACTTTGCCTAAAATTCCTTTGCCTTGGGCAGGCTCCAGTGAAAATGCGCCGCGCAGAAACGGATTGCAACAATAAGCACAAGCCCGAAGCTCATCGCGGCATAGTGGCCGAAGGGCACCCAAAGAAGATAGGATAAGGCCGCACCGGCAATGGCCGCGCAGGCGTAAATGTGCTTAACAAAAATATACGGCCGTTCCCCGGCGAAAATATCTCGAAGCACGCCGCCACCCACGCCGGTAACAACTGCAATGAAGATAAGCAGCAGAGGATTTTCAATAAATCCGGAATCTATGCCGACGTTAAGCCCTACAACGGTAAAAACGCCCAGCCCCAGCGAATCGGTAACCAGCATCATGCGCTCGTAAAAAATCGGCCGCGCCGTGATAAAATGCCTTATTGCCGGAATGAAAATTAAAATGGAGGCAACCACCGAAATAATTATGTAAAGAGGGTCGCAAAGGGCGGAGGGCGGAGTAAGCCCAAGCGTTATATCGCGCATAATGCCGCCGCCGACAGCCGTTGTAATGCCTAAAATGCACACGCCGAAAATATCCATGTTCTTTTTGAGCGCCGAAATTGCGCCGGACAGCGCGAAGGAAACCGTGCCGATTATTTCTAAAATCAAAATGAATAAATCCATAATAAACCTCCTAAACGGTTTTACTGAATATAATATACTAAAAACGGCAAAGCGTGTCAAGTAGGGGCGCATATTATCCGCCCGTTTTCCGTACATTCCTTCTGCCGAAGCTATATGCAAACTCCCCTCGGTCAAGCTTGCGCTTGACAGCTTCCCTAACGGGCCTTTGTGCCGTCAGAGAAGCCCTTAAAATAGTGCATTTTCAAAAAACGACCTGGCGAGCGGTTTGCGCTACAGGGTACATCGGCAAAAGCGAGCACCACCCCGCGAGGATAATATTCCTCCCCTACGCCCCGAAAATCTATTATCTCTTATCTGACACCGATAGGCATCTATTATAACCCACCCCTGCCCCCAAAAAGTGCAAAAAAGCGTGAAAAAACACTTGACAAATTCATACAGGGGGGGGTATAATAGATGATGAATAGTTGTACTGCTTTTCTGTTAGAGCGCGGAGTGTCGCAAACGGGCTTATACCACCTATCACATAAGCGTGCTTGTGCGGCTGCGTCGGAAAAAAGCGGTGCTGAAAGGAAGGAATATATTAATGAAGAAAAACATTAAAAAGCTGCTTCTTCTCCTCAGCGCTACAGTGCTTCTTTGTGCAAGTATGTGCATTTTGGCTTTGGCGGAGGATACAAATGTCACAGTTGCAACAGCAGAAGAGTTTCACGCGGCGGTTGACGGAGCAAGAACGGACGGATGGACGAAAATTACCCTGGATGCAGATATTGCAATCACAAAACCCGTTGAAATTAACGGCGGAAAAAAGATTGAAATTATCGGTAGCGGGCACGAGATTGACGTTGTAAATATTAAAAGCAACCATCCATTTCAGGTAACTTACGGCAGTGCGGCATCGCAGCTTAAGTTTAACGGTGTTACAGTTACATCAACCGGAACGGCAGAAAATAATAAAATTGAAACCCTGATTTTTTCCGGCACACAGGCAACTGTTACATTGGACGGCGACACTGTGATTAAAAATATTCCGTATGCCATAAACTCGATTATTCACGCAGAAGGTGGTAGCGTTGTGATGAATAACGCACGGGTGGAGAATTGCAAATCAGCCTGGTGGGGTATTCTAACGGTTTATAACGCGGTTGCTACTGCCGAAATTAACGGGGCAACATTTTCAAACTGTGATAACAGAAATGGCATTATTTATTCCCGCGGCAACCTTACTGTAAAGGATGTTACAATTGAAAATACGACGAACGACGGCGCGGCAATTCGCGTTGCAAAGGAGAAAGATGATTTGGCTTCAACCGTTACCTTGGAAAGCGCAAAAATAACGGGCACAGCCTCCGGTATCAGCCTTTTTGTGGAAGAGGGCGTTACCGCGACCATCGACGAAAGCTTTGCGGACGGGGTTAACCAGGCAAAACTTGACGATAATAGATATGTTGACTTA
>CAZITC010000187.1:0-3500 GCA_964542085.1 uncultured Ruminococcus sp.
TTATTTCACCGCGGATGGGCTTGCCCAAAATAATCGCACCGGAGGAGGTTTTCTCCATTGACTTTTTAATCTCCTTTTCCTTCGGCGCTGAAGCGCAAACCGCCTTCAACTCGGGCATTTTCACCTCCTCCAGCTTGCCTAAAAGCTCCACCGAAAGGTTAATTCCCGTTTCCTCCAAAATTATAGCTTTAATAAGGTCTGCACACTTTTTTTCCTTCAAAAGCTCCATTCCGCCGTGCACTGCAGTAATTTCCAGCACGCCGTCATCCTTCAACTCGGCGCGGCTTCCCATAAGCACATACTTGAAAATCGGCTCTCTTTCGCCAAGCACGTGCATTAAGTGCCCGTAATAGGCATCAAAAAACTCATTCGTTTTCTCAGCGTTCTTAAAAAAAACCGAAAGCGTACAGGCGTTAAGCCTGTAAAACTCCATTATGCTTTTCTTAAGCTCGTCCACCGCCTCCGAAGGTATTATTTTGTCCAAGGCAACGGCTATATCCATATACCGCGCCTTTTTGTCAATATCCGCCTTTGTCACCTCGGCCCCGGAAAAAGCCTTCGGCAAGGTCGGCCCGACAAACACCTTTTCAATTGCCCTCATGCTTCTACAGCCTTTCTATTTCACTAAAAAGCTCCTCCACTATTCTTTCCTCAGGAACCTTTCTTACTGTTTCACCCTTCTTAAAAATAAGCGCCTCGCCGTTTCCCCCGGCAATGCCGATATCCGCATTTTTCGCCTCACCCGGCCCGTTCACGGCACAGCCCATAACGGCAACGGTTATATCCTTATCAATACCGGAAAGCTTTTCCGCTACCTTGTCAGCTATGGAAATTAAGTCGATTTTCGTTCTTCCGCAGGTGGGGCAAGAAATAAGCCTTGGCCCCTTGCGAAGCTCCAAAGCGCGTAAAATTTCAATTCCTGCGCGCACCTCCTCCACCGGGTCCGCCGTTAAGGATACCCTTATTGTGTCACCTATTCCGGAAAGCAGAAGCGCCCCAATGCCGGCCGATGAACGCACAAGTCCGCCGTAGCTTGTGCCGGCCTCGGTCACGCCAACGTGCAGAGGGTAGTCAAAGCGCTCCGACGCCAAGCGATATGCACTTACCGTTGTCTTAACATCCGATGCCTTAAGCGAAACCGCAATATCGTAAAAGCCGCAATCCTCCAATAGCTTTATGTGCTTTTCGGCGCTTTTCACCATGTTTTCCGGCGTTGCAGCGCCAAGCTCTTTCTCAATGGAGCCGGAATTTACACCAATTCTTATAGGCACCTTTTTTTTCTTCGCCATAGCCGCCACGGCCATAACATTTTTCTTATCGCCGATGTTTCCCGGATTAATTCTTATTTTTGCGACACCGGCCTCCATGCTCATAAGCGCAAGCCTGTAATCAAAATGTATGTCCGCAACCACGGGAATGGGCGATTTTGCTGTAATTTCACGTAAAGCCTCGGCCGCGTCCGCATCCGGCACAGTGACCCTTACAATGTCACAGCCGGCCTTATAAAGCCTGTCAATCTGCGAAAGCGTTGCCTTTGCATCAGACGTTTCGGTATTTGTCATGGACTGCACGCTTACGGCGTTTCCGCCGCCGATTAAAACGTTGCCTGCCTTAATTACCCTTGTCATTTATCCGGTACCTCCTCTTTTAATATTGAATCCAGCTGTTCCTCTCTCATAAAGCGAAAAAGTTCCATTTCCCCATTTTCGCTTAAATAATTAAGCAAAAACCTAAGCTTTTTATACGTATCTTGATGCATGTATTCCTTATCGGCGCTCCTATCAAGGTATTTAAGTGCCGACGCATCCGTATAACTTTTACCGCCGTATATTTTGGATGCGGCAATTCTGTCGCACACCATTTCCTTAAGATACCTATCAGGCATGGCAATCGCCTCATACCGGCCTGTTTTTACGTTAACATCGCGCCAATACTCGTAATGGTGCTTGTTTCTGCCCTTGTGGTGAAGCCATGCCGAGGAATAGCCATAAAGCTCCCTTGCGCGCTCATTAGGGCTTCTCGTTCCCTGGTAAAGCTTTACCGATGGAATAAACTCCGCCGGCGAATATTTCGAAAGGTCGTGAAAAAGACCGCCGAAGATAATGCCTGCCCGAAAGCAGTTTTTTATTACCTGGTGCCGGTGGCGCGTAATCGTAACAAAATGCTTTACCGTGTTCAACCCTTATCCCCTCCGCTTGCGGCTTTTAAGCCTACTTGATTTTTATATCCATCCCGTTAACCTCAACGTTGTCATCTGCGCGAATTAAAATGTATTTTGTGCCGTTAATCACCTCAACCGAAACAAGCTCGCGCCTGTCCGGGTTTACCTTAACAACAACGTCCGGCGTTTTAAGCTCAAACTTTTTAACGTCCACAATGTTTTCCGGGCTTAATTCACTGTTTTTTCCGAAGCTTTCTTCAAAGCGCTCACCGAAGGCCTCCACTGCTTCCTTCTCCACGCCACAGTCGGAAAGCACCCCCTTAACGGCGCTTTCCGTGAATAACAACGGCTCATCATCCTTAGATGCCTTATGTTCCTCAATTATATCGCCTATACGCTCATTAACTGCCTTAACCACCTCAAAGCTCAAATCCTCACCGAGGGATGCCGCCAGACAGTCCGAAAAGCTTTCCTTCTGCTGTTCTGCCGGAAGAGGCATTTGGCACTTAAACATACTGTCCATAAACTCCTCCTGGTTTTCCGAGGTGTTTTTGGTGTAGTAAAGCGCGCTGTAAATGTTGGAGGCGCGGTTATCAAACGCCGGGAACATGAATCCAATCTCGGGCGCTGATATTACGGTATCGCCCGCAAGGCACTTAAACGTATTATCGTACGCATGGAATGAAAGTGCGCCCTTTGTGCGTTTAACCGGGCACACGCACATTATTATGTAGCTGAACACCTCACTTGAATCCTCCTCCCTTTCCCCGTCCTTGGAAAAGGAAAAAACATCATAATTGTCACACGCAAGCAAAATAACATAATTTTCACCGATATGTACGGTTTCCGCCGTTTTCTTAAAAAGCTCGTTAAGGGCTTCCTCATCGGCAAGCTCGGATTTTTTCAAGCGCATTAAAAGCGAGTGCTCCTCACTTTCGGCAACCTGTGCGGTTGTAAAGTTAATATCCAATAAATTTTTGCGAAGCCTTCCGGAAAGCGTTTTTTTCATCACGCCCAAAAGTCTTTCCGTTTCATCATTGCTGGTTGTTGCCAGTGACTGGCTGAAGCTTGTTATAATTTCACCCTTATCGTTTACAAAACAGCCCTTAATACAGCCTATATTGCATTTATCCGGACGAAAGCGTTTTCTTATTTCTCTTAATTCCTTATCGTTCATCTGTTTTCTCCTTAAAAATTTCTTCTTTTAATTATACCACCGATTTCCAAAAAAATCTACCCCTAAAAGCGGATATGAAAATTATTTATGTCCAAGCTCATAATCCTTTTTAAATCCGTGAGAGCCGAAAATTTGCCACCTTCCTATGCCAAGCCGTTGCAT
>CAZITC010000188.1:0-3496 GCA_964542085.1 uncultured Ruminococcus sp.
TGAGGAAGGCAAGAGCTGGGACGTTCCTTATGTTGACTTTACCGTTGCTTCCGGAAAGACAAACTACATGGTATCCGAAGCAAAGAAAATTGTTGTGAATATTTTAAGCACCTTTGGTAACCAGAAACACTTTGGATCCGAGGAAATTAAACTTACAAACAATGCGGCAAAGGCGGAAAAGAAAACCGTTGCAGAGCTTAAAAAGCTTGGATTTACCGCACCGACAGCCACACCCGAAACCGAGACCAAAAAGGAAGAGGTTAAGGCGGACGATACCAATTATGTTGACAAAACAGGCTGGACAATCACACACGACAGAAAGTCAAGCGCGGCTCCCGAGCTTGCAATCGACGGTAAGACAAATACATATTGGCATTCCGGCTACACCGTTGTTGACGGTAAAATTGCCGCGAAGGAGGATCCTCCTTTCGACCTGGATATTAAGCTTCCTACAAAAACAACAGTTTCCGGCATAAGCCTTTTCCCCAGACAGGATGCTAACTCAAGCGGTATTCCTACCGAGGTGCAGTATTTCTTGGAGATTGACGGCGAATATAAAGAGGTCGGCACATTTAAGTATCCGACCGGCAAATCCAGAAAAACCGTTGCCTTCAAAAGCAATATTGAAATAACAGGCTTCCGCACACGTGTGCTTGCCGGTGTTGCCGGATACGGCACGGTTGCTGAGTTGGATCTTCTGCCCGCAAATCCGGAATATCAAACTCTTGCTTACGATGCGTTTATAGTTAACGAGGCTAAGCAGGTACTTTATGAAATAGAAAAGGATAACGCAACCGCTGAGTTTGTCGGCGGCGGCAACTGGGGCAATAACGTTATTGATAACATCGTTGACGGTAAGGAGTCCAGTTTCTTCCAGAACGGTGCTACTCCCAGAGCAGACTATACTGCAATTATAAATATTGACCTTGGCGCTGTTTATGAGCTTAGCGCTCTCGGCTACTACGCAAGACAGGACGATAAGGACGGCTTCTGGCATAACTACAAGGTATTTGCAAGCGCGGACGGCGAGAACTATAAAGAAATTGCCGATGTTCAAAACCCTGAGGTTGACCAGAATAAGCTTACTGTAATGCTTAATGAAAAAACATCCGCAAGATTTTTGCGTTATGAAATTTCCAAGGCCTACGGTAACCTGTTCTCTTGCTCCGAGCTTTACTTCTACGAGGATTACGATGCACATACCAAGAGAATGGCGATGGGCAAGCAGGAATATAAGCTTGTAATCGGCAAGAATGAAATTGAGGCAAACGGCACCGCCGTTGCGTTGGATGTTGCGCCCTATATTGAAAATGGCACAACCTTCATTCCTCTTCGTGGCCTGTTGGAGCTTATGGGCGCCACAATTGAATGGAAGGACGAGGATCAGAGCATAACTGTTAAAAAGGACTTGACAACAATTCTTCTTCAAATAAGAAACTTCAATGTGGATGTAACTGACCCGAAAAACGGCACCGTTCGTTATTCGCTTTTGGCCGCCCCCAGAATTAGCAATTCACGTACCTTTGTGCCGATTCGTTTCATTTCGGAAAATCTTGGCTACGACGTTGCTTGGGACGGTGCAACCCAAACTGTTACCATTACAAAATAAAAGATAAGATATCTAAAGGGGCGGATTTTTCCGTTTCTTTAGATATCGGTAGTGTGTAATTGGGATAAAAAGCATGCTTCGAATGTTAGACAATACCCACTTTTTTGTCTAAGCATGCTTTTTTGTAAACAAAAGCTCCAAAGAAGCGCCGCTTGCGGCGGCAGATAACAGATAATCCATATACCAAACCCCACCCCTGTTAAATAAAGATAAAAAATCTTTGGGATTACTCTTGACAAAATGATATAGGGGGGGGTATAATGAAAGTGTGTAATTATGCCTTCGGCATATTTTAACGGTAAAAACGCCGTAATCTTTCGCATCATTTTATTTTGAAAGGAAGGATATAAAATGAAAAAAATCATTGCGCTTTTAATGGCACTGTGCATGCTTTTGTCATTTGCAACGGTTGTCGGCGCAGCAGGGGAAACAGAAACGGAAACAACCTACCTTCACACAAGCGATGAGGTTGACGCTACGCTTGAAGTAATCGGTTGGGAGGGTGTTCGTAATTCCATAAAAAGTAACACCCTGGGTAATCCCGGCTTAATTGCCTCCAAAAAGCTGACTGACAAAAAAGTCAGCCCTAAGGACACGGGTGACCCGGGAAACAGTTGGAATGTTTATTACAACTGGCTTTTGATTAATGAAAATAAGGACAGCTTGACCATTACACTTAAGTCAGAGAATGTAATTGACAACTTCGGCGGCTTAAGGTTTTATTCAAGGAAGAACAACAGCTCTACCTCAGTCAATTACTGGGAAAATGTGCGCAAAGCACAAGTAAGTGTTTCACAGGACGGAATAAACTGGGCAAGCCTTGACAAGGCATCTGCCAACTACGGAACGGACGAGGGGTTTGATACTAACCGTTGGACAACACTTACTCTTCAATCAAACGGCACCGATGTTGCGGTTTCGAACGCTAAATACATAAAAATTGTTGTATCGGATATTGATGATGGTAACGGTATTTTCGGCTGTGAGGAAATAAGGCTTCTTAAGCCCGGTACAGATGTTACGGCTCAAACGGTTGAGCAGATAGCAAAAACATCCTTTGCGCAGAATCTCACGGAAATTGAGTCCTACGCCGTGCACGGCGGTGTGGAGTGGCAAAAGTTTGTTCCCATGGCAGAAAGCGCATATAACGCAATGTCTGCGGCAGACAAGTCGGATGTTGCAGATGATTATGCAGTCTTTGAAGACTATAAGACTAAGTACGATGCCGCAACCGTTAAGGAAATTAACGGCCGCCTTCAGGCAACGGAAAACAAGGCTTGGGCTAAGAATGGAGAGGAGCGCATTAATTACGGCGTAAATCTTTTGCACGACGGCACAATAAGTAAGTCCAACATTCGTGAGGAGCCCGGTACATACATGCAGCGCGGTGACTGGGCCTTTGAAGCAAAGTCTGACGGAACGGATGGTCAAAAGCTTACCCCCTCACACGTGCTTATAAAAATGGATATTGATGCTACAGCAGAATTTTCCGGCATTCGTTTTTATACAAGAAGAGCTGACCAAAATAGATCTGATGGAGTAAACAACTATCAGCACAGTTCATTGCCAAAGAACGTTGAAATCACTCTTTACGGTGCGGATGATGCGAAGCTGGATACCATTTCGCTTACCGGTGTTAACGCTGTTAACAACACGGACTTTACCGGTACGGAAAATCCCCCTTATGCTGATTTTAGAATTGCGGCAGATGGTAAGGGCATAACCGGCGTTACAAAGGCGGAGGTTAGAATTAACTCACTTTTCTCCGCAACGCACTTCGGTTGCGAAGAAATTCGTTTGACCACAACAAAAGGCGATGTAACCGAGTCTTTCGGAACGGCTCTGGCGGCAAGTACAGCCGGTGTAATCGACGAAATTGAAGAATAT
>CAZITC010000189.1:0-3480 GCA_964542085.1 uncultured Ruminococcus sp.
GAGTAATACCAAACATCATCAAGAAGACTTTGAAGTTGATAGAGAGATGCTTAGAACTGCGATGGTAAGTGATAATCCCGATGACAAATACTTAGTTTGGCTTTCGAGAACAAACGGAACGCATTGTTTGAGGGAAAATGAAATTTTCATCAAAGAAAGCCCTGCTTATTATACTTGGCAGCAATGGTCTGAACCTAAAAGAGATGAAAAAATAGTTGCTTTTGCAATACATATCACTGGTTCAGCGGATGGAAAACCTATTGCCGATGTATATGAACTTGACTATACTGCACACGCAGAAATGGTGAAAAACTCTTCTCTTTCATCTGATGTTAAAGTTCTTCATTTCGAGCACGGTGACATACGATTACCAAGTTCAGCCCCGACACATATTCATTCCGATTTGAACTATGGTGAATATATCCGAACTGAGTTCATTCCCCATAATTGGCAGAGGTTTTATGACAGAATTTTCAAAGCACACTCTTTATATGAAAAACTGCCTGAAGGTAATTCTGAAAAATATTTATCTTCTCTTAATGAAGAACCTTTTCATTACGTACTTTGGAGCAACCTTAATCTTAACTACGAAGAAGGTATAAAATTTGCAAGAGAAAATTATCCCGATGAACCGGAAGACAGACTTTTGCAAAGATATATTGAAGAAAATAATGAAATGCTTGAAGCTGAGAGAATACATCTTGACATTCAATACGACCAGCCAATCATCATTATTGGTGATTTGGGGCTTTGGAACGGACGAGCCCACGGATATAAGGATATTCCGAGTGGTAACATAAAAGATTGCTTATATTCAGATACGGATATGACGGAATGGTTCATTGATGAACACGGCGACCTCAGAGCAGAAGCGGCACACCACGATGGAACAAACTATTATTTGTACAGGGTCTTTAAGGATAATGTCACCGAAGAGCAAATCGAAGATTTTAAGGACAAAATCTATCACGGAACTCTTACGGATGAAGACATCCGAAAATACACTTACAGACTTGGGCCTGAAATTGCCGGAGTCTATGGAATAAAACTTCCTACGCAGAAAAAATCAATAAAAAAACAGTTAGAGTCCCACAAGGCAGCAGTAGCATCCGAACCGAAAAAATCACATCAAAAAAATAATGAGTTGGAGATATAGCGATGAATAATAATATTTTTAAAGTGAATATAACCAACACAAATGATTTATCTGAAACTTGGATTACTCTTCCAAAAAATAAACATAATTTATCTGAAATATTAAAAGATATTGGTCTAACAATGTCGGCACAAAAATCTGAGTATTCACTTAATAAAATTATAACTTCTGTAGAGTGCCTAAAACCAATAACTGATAAAGATATTGATATATTTCTTTTAGCAGACCTTTCGAGAAGATTGTCAGAATATGACACGTATGATATGGAAAAGTTGGCAGCAATAATGAGCACCGAAGGGAGATTTAATACTTATACCCAAGTTCGTGAATATGCGTTAAATTACGAATATTATGAACTTCAAGTTGGTATTATGACTCCGCTTGAGCTTGGCATATCACGAATTTACTATTCCGGTGAATTTGATTACACCCTTAATTATTACAAAGATGCAATCGACCCCGAAAAATTTGGTGAATATATTTCGACCGCAGAAAAAGGTGTATTCACAGAATATGGATATTTATATATTGTCCGTGATAAGAAATGGATACCGTCTGTGCTTCCGTTGTTTGAGCCAAAATCTCTGCAAGGAGATGTTCATATCAACCTCATTGATACATACGAAGTATTTTCTTGTGATTTGGATTTAGTACTTAGACGAAATTCCGAAGCATATGAGAGGATTTTCAAAGTGCCCATCGGCGGACAACAACATATATGTGACTTTCTGTTAAAGGGACAATCGGAAGAACTAAAAAAGTTTATTAAGGATGTTCAAAAAGAAGCCAATATTTTCAATTATAAAATCTCACCATTTTTCAAAAGAATTGAAGAATTTGAAAAACGAAAACAACCGCATCGTAAAGAAATATCCAAACCTTCAGTAAGAGAACAATTAAAAAAGCATAAAGAGGATATTACAAAAAACACCCCTACTACACATATCAAAAAGGAGATGGAAAGATAATGAAATTTTCACCTGAAGAAAAAGTAATTATAAGTTTTTACAGTACAAAATCTCGTGAAATACTGATTTCAGAAATGGAAACTGCTGTTGAACATATCGAAGATTCAGAACTTCACGACCGTACCAAATTTATTATAAATAAATTAACTTTTATGTCGGACGAAGAGTTTGATGCAGAAGAATTTGCATCAAATATTGACCCCGAATTATAAACGAAGGAGGACTTAACTATGTATGGTTTCCCATCAGACGAAATTGTAAAAAGATTAAAAGAAGAATATCCGCAAGGAACAAGGGTTGCTCTTGTAAATATGGATGACCCCTATTCCAAGCTACAACCGGGCGACCGTGGGACTGTTAAAGGAGTGGACGATGCCGGGACAATACACGTTGCTTGGGACTGTGGAAGTGGATTAGGTATTGCCTATGGCGAAGACAGTTGCAGAAAACTTACCGAAAAAGAACTTGCTGAAGAACAGGCTGCAACAGAAGAAGTTACAGAAGTTCCGCAGAAGATAAACGTTTTAATTTGTGAACCTTTAACCGCTCCGTATATGAAAGAAATTGACTCAAGTTTAGAGTCATTGCAAGCCACTGTAGGAGGACTTATTCAAGCTATATATCCTTTTGAAGACCAAGTTGCATTAGTGTGTAACGAAGAGGGTAAAATCAATGGATTAACACTTAATCGTGCGGTGTACGGAAACAATGGAGAAATGCTTGATATTATTGCCGGGACTTTCTTTATTACAGGACTTACCGAAGATAGTTTTGGAAGTCTTTCACCCGAACTTGCAGAAAAGTATAGCAACTTGCTTTATAACCCCGAAATTTTTGTTCGTGAAGGTGATGAAATAAAAGCAATTCCTGTAAAGCCCTCTGTTCGGAAAAAACTTCAAACAAATACTGCTGAAATCAAAAAGGAGTCACAGGACAAGGTTCATAACAAGTCCGAGCACGAAATATGAGCAGGTCAAAGAAATGGAAGCACGAATGGAGTTTTTTCATCGGCAGCAATGGCAGACGATGTTACAATATTCTTTGCAGAAAATGTCAAGGTGAATGTAAACAAAGTTTTCGCACCATAATCATCCAATGTCCTAAATATCTATCAAAACGGTCAAGAAGGAGAGCGTAATGAATAAACCCAATATACATATAGTTTCACTTTCCGGTGGTAAAGACTCAACAGCTATGTTGCTTCGTATGTTAGAAGAAGATATGCCTGTTGACATCATATTGTTTTGTGATACAGGGTTAGAGTTTGATGCTATGTATAAGCATATAGACAAGTTGGAAAAATATATAAATAAACTAATAACCAAACTCAAAGCTCCGCATCCGTTTGAATATTAT
>CAZITC010000190.1:0-3455 GCA_964542085.1 uncultured Ruminococcus sp.
GATACAAAGGAGCTTAGAAGCAAAAAGGTTGTCGTGCGCTTTATTTTAACGGACGGCACAAGCTCTATAGGCTGTAAATTCTTCACCACCTTAGAGGAGTGTCCGGAAATTCTTTCGGCAATCTCCGGAGCAACGGTCTGCGTTCAGGGCGAAATCAAAAACGACCCCTTTGAAAGGGAGGAAACTGTTTCCGTTCGAAGCATTGAAAAGGCGGAGAAAAAGGTTAAAAGGGATGATGAGCCACTTAAGCGTGTGGAGCTTCATTGTCACACGCAGATGTCGGCCATGGATGCGGTGTGCTCTGCCGCCTCTGTTGTTAAGCGCGCCATTGAATGGGGCATGAGCGCGGTTGCAATCACAGACCACGGCGTTGTTCAGTCCTATCCGGAGGCGCTTAAAGCAAAGGGTAACAATCCCATTAAAATTCTGTACGGTGTAGAAGGATATCTTGTGCCGGATACCATCGGCGCGGTAACAAATCCGAAGCCCTGCGGTTTGGATGACGATATTGTTATTTTTGACATTGAAACCACGGGACTGGATAAAAACAACGATGCTATAACCGAAATCGGTGCCGTTAAAATAAATAAGGGCAAGGTGGTTGACCGGTTTTCCACATTCGTTGACCCGATGCGCCACATCCCTGAAAAAATAACGGAGCTTACAGGGATAACAGATGAAATGGTTGCCGGTGCTCCGAAGGAGAAGGAGGCTGTTTCCGCCTTTTTGGACTTTTGCTCCGGCGCGCCGGTTGTTGCTCATAACGCAAAATTTGACACCGGCTTTATAAAAAAGGCGGCCGCAAGAAACGGCCTTGTGTTTGAAAACACAATTATATGCACGCTGATTCTCTCACAGGTGCTTTTGCCGGAGCTTAAAAAGCACAAGTTAAACATCATTGCCGACTATCTTAATATTGAAAACCCAAGCCATCACCGTGCCGTGAACGATGCACAGGTTACCGGTGAAATATGGATTGACTTCATAAGGCGAATGAAGGGACTGGATATTAACGATGTTTCGGAAATTAACAAAAAGCTGGGCGATAAAATCGACATAAGAAAAACGAAAAACTGCTACCACGTAATCATACTTATTAAGGAGCAGAAGGGCATTAAAAATCTTTATAAAATTATTTCGGAGTCGCACCTTAAGTATTTGGGAAGAACACCAAGAATACCGAAAAGCCTCTTAGAAAAGTACAGGGACGGACTTATAGTTGGCTCTGCGTGTGAGGCCGGCGAGCTTTACCGCGCCCTCGTTGCGGATAAAAGTGCGGCGGAAATTGAGGCAATTGCTTCGTTTTACGATTATTTTGAAATTCAGCCGCTTAAAAACAATTCCTTTATGATACGTGAGGGCATTGTGCGCTCCGAGGAGGAGCTTATCGCCTATAATAAGCGTATTCTTGCCATTGCGGACAAGCTGGGCAGGCTTACCGTGGCTACCTGCGACACGCACTTTTTAGATCCTGAGGACGAGGTTTACAGGCGTATTTTAATGGATTCGAAGGGCTTTTCGGATGCGGACAATCAGCCGCCGCTTTATTTCAGAAATACCCGCGAAATGCTGGATGAATTCAGCTATCTCGGGGATAGAGCGTATGAGGTTGTGGTTGAAAACACAAATAAAATTGCCGATATGATTGAGGACTTGGTGCCGATAAAATCCGGCAGCTATCCGCCCACAATCGAAAACAGTGCCGAGGACTTGAAAAAGCTGTGCTTTGAAAAGGCCTACCGACTTTACGGCAATCCCTTGCCGCCCTTTGTCTTGGACAGACTGGAGCGAGAGCTTAACCCGATTATCGAGCATGGCTATGACGTTATGTATATGATAGCGCAAAAGCTGGTTGAAAAGTCCAACGATGACGGCTACATCGTTGGCTCCCGTGGATCGGTCGGCTCATCCTTTGTTGCGTTTTTGTCCGGCATAACGGAAATAAACTCACTTCCGGCGCATTACCTTTGCCCGGAATGTAAATATCTTGAATTTCCGAAGGTGTCGCCCGGTCTTTCCGGGTGTGATATGCCGGATAAGCCGTGTCCCAATTGCGGAGCAGAGCTGAATAAGGAGGGACACGACATTCCCTTTGAAACCTTTTTGGGCTTTAACGCCGACAAGGTGCCGGATATTGACTTAAACTTTTCCGGCGATTACCAAACGAAGGCGCATAAGTATACCGAGGTTATTTTCGGTGAGGGCTATGTTTTTAAGGCAGGAACAATCGGAACGGTTGCGGAAAAAACGGCCTACGGCTATGTTAAAAAATATTTTGAAAAGCGCGGCATCAGGGTGCGAGAGGCAGAGGTTGAGCGCTTGAAATTCGGATGTACCGGCGTTAAAAGAACAACGGGTCAGCATCCGGGCGGTGTTATTGTTTGTCCCAAGGATAGGGATATACACGATTTTACACCGGTTCAGCACCCGGCGGACGACCCTGACAGCGATGTAACGACGACGCATTTTGACTATCACTCTATTCATGATAACCTGCTTAAGCTGGACATATTAGGTCACGATGACCCGACGGTTATAAGAATGTTGGAGGACCTTACGGATACCAAGGTGCAGAATATAAAACTTGATGACGAGGAAACAATGAGCCTGTTTTCATCCACTCAGGCGCTTGGCGTTACCCCGGAGCAGATTGATTCGCTTGTCGGCACCTACGGAATACCGGAATTCGGCACAAGAATTGTAAGAAACATGCTTGTCGAAACAAAGCCGAAAACCTTTTCCGAGCTTGTGAGAATAAGCGGACTTTCGCATGGTACGGACGTTTGGTTTGGCAACGCGCAAGACCTTGTAAATTCCAAAACCTGCGACCTAAACAGCTGTATATGTACCCGTGACGATATTATGGCCTACCTTATTTCCAAGGGAATGGAAAACGGCGTTGCGTTTAAAATAATGGAGTCGGTCAGAAAGGGGAAGGGGCTTTCTGCGGAGTGGGAGGCTATGATGCGTGAGCACGATGTTCCGGAATGGTATATTGAGTCGTGCCTGAAAATCAAATATATGTTCCCGAAGGCGCACGCGGCGGCCTATGTTACAAACGCCTTCCGCATTGCCTGGTACAAGGTGCACCGCCCGGCGGAATTTTACATAGCGTATTTTTCCGTAAGAGCGGATGAATTTGATTACGACATGATGACCAAGGGCTATGATTATACCAACGAAAAAATCAAGGAATTTGAAAAGCTGGGCAAGGGCATAAGCGCCCGCGAAAAAAACCTTCAAACAATATTGGAGATGTGCCGCGAAATGTATGCCCGCGGTCTTAGCTTTGAGCCGATTGACCTTTATAAGTCCCATGCTACGAAATTTTTGAAGGCCGAAAACGGCAATATTATACCGCCTCTGGCATCCATTGCCAATTTGGGTGCCGTTGCGGCCAACCAGATAATGGAGGCGCGTGAAACCGGGGGAAGGTTTTTCTCAGTGGAGGATAT
>CAZITC010000191.1:0-3405 GCA_964542085.1 uncultured Ruminococcus sp.
TCTTACTGCCGCCCTGGCATAGTCCGAGCAAAGATAGGGGTCCTCTCCGTAGCCCTCCGCAATTCTTCCCCATCTGGGGTCGCGGGCAATGTCAACCATGGGCGAAAACGTCCACTTAATACCGGACTTATAGCACTCCTCCGCCGCATCGGAGCAGCACTTTTCCGTAAGAGCCGGCTCCCATGTGCAGGACTGGGCCAGCGGAATGGGGGCTATTGTTTTGTAGCCGTGGATAACATCCTCAGCAAAAAGTGCCGGAATTTTAAGCCTTGTTATGGAAAGCAAAAGTTCCTGTATTCTGTTGGTTTTTTCCGCACCCCTTATTGTAAGGTACGAGCCAACCTTACCCTCGGCAAAGTGATCCTCAAAATACTGTTCATCGTTAGTGTAAATGGATGTGCCAAACTGGGAAAGCTGTCCGATTTTTTCGGTAAGGGTCATTTGGGCAAGCATTTCCTCCGCCCTTTTTCTTGCCTCCTTATAGGCCTTCTGTTTACTTAACTTCATTTTGTTTCCTTCTTTCTGTAGATTATTTTATTTATTAGATAAGGCGCCGTTGCCGTTATTGAAAATCCAAACAGCGTGTACCTTATAAATTCAACTGTCATGCTTTCGGTGTTAAAAAGCTTGAAAAATGCCAAAACAGCCATAATCACGGCAAGACCGATGGCCGATGCTGATATTTTCTTTATCAGCTCCTTCGGCACATGGTATCCTATGAAACGTTCTTCAATTATAAATCCTGTAACCGCTCCCACGGCTATTGCCGTCATAGTTACAAGGTCCTTATCAAAATCGTAAATAATTGCAAAAACCGCACTTATTGCCACAAGGGTGTACAAAATCCAAAATTTGCCCGTGTCCTCTGCCTTTTTATAAAGCCATTCCGTAAAGAACGCACAGGCCGCGCCCAAAAGAGCGCCCACAATTACATCAAGCACGGAGTGCATACCAAGGTACATTCGGCTTGTCATCATCAGCACTGTAAACAAAACGCCGAAAAGTACCGCCTTTTTGTTTCTTTTTTCCCTTATCGCGCGGTATGAGATGCCGGCGGCTTGGGACGAATGCCCCGAGGGAAAGGAATAGCCCTTTGTCGTGTCCAGCTTTTTTATATCGCTTCTTACATCAAAAGGCCGCTTCACCCTGAAAAAAAGCTTTAGCGCCGAATTGACCGTTACGTTAAAAATAACCGTCATTGCAAGAAGTATGCCGGAGCGCTTGTTCACCGACCAAAAAATAATCACCGCAATAATGCAAAGCGGCACGGGGGTTATTATGTCTGATATAAGCTTCATAAGCCATGTAAGCGCCGTACATTCGGCACCTTGCAAAAACACATTCAATTCGTACATCAATTACCCCTCATGTAAAGCTTAATCCATTTTTGGTACTTTGCCTTGTCAATTCTTAAAAGCTGATCCCTTGTAATGCGGTATTGCCAGTTACCGTCCGCCTTACCGGGAATGTTAAGCCTTGTATCCGAGCCGTAGCCCAAAAGGTCCTGAATGGGAAGCATCAAAAGACCGGCATGGCTTGCCATCATTGTTCTTATTATGCTGTCATAGCCGTTGTCCCAATCCGGCGAATCATAGCCCGAGTATGCCATAAGCCGCCTTCTTTTTTCGTCACTCAATTCCCAAACAAATCCCAAAAGCGTGTTATTATCATGAGTGCCGGTATAGGCAACACAGTTATTTTCATAATTGTGCGGAAGATGCGGACTGTCCGCATCGGAATCAAAGCCAAACTGAAGCACACGCATACCGGGGAAGGAGCTGTAGGAAACAAGCTCGGCCACCTCATCGGTAATAAGGCCGAGGTCCTCCGCAATAATCAGCTTGTCACCGGCACATTCTTTCAAAACATCAATAAATTCCTTGCCGGGGCCCTTTATCCATTTACCGCGTCTGGCATCTGCATCCCCCTCCGGAATGGCATAGTAAGACTCAAGCCCTCTGAAATGGTCAATTCTTATACCGTCAAAAAGCTGCAGCATATGGCCAATTCTGTCCCTCCACCAGGAATAGGAGTCCTTTTTCATTTCCTCCCAGTCATACAATGGATTACCCCATTTTTGGCCACTTTCGGAAAAAGCATCCGGCGGCACTCCGGCAACGGATGCCATCTTCCCGTCCTCGGTAAGCTTGAACAGCCTTCTGTTCGACCAAACATCCGCACTGTCATATGAAACGTAAATCGGAATATCGCCGATTATTTTTATGCCGCGGCTTTCAGCATATTCCTTAATTTTCGCCCACTGGGTGAAAAACTCATACTGTATGAACTTCCAGGTAAAAACAACGTCCTCCCTCTTTTCATCACAGTCAAAATCGTGCCAAACCTTTTCACCGTTGGAGGCCTTAAGGGCCATGAAATCCGCAAACGATGAAAGATACGGGTGCTCGGCCATAAAGCTTTCCACCGCACTTTTATCTTCCACCCTCATTGCGGCCTCGTACAAAAGGTTTGTTCTTGTGTGATAAAGCCTTACAAATTCGCACGAATAGGGCGTTTCCTGGCGAGATGCATTAAGCTCCTCCTCAGTTATAAGTCCCTTATCCCTAAGTGTGGGCAGGTCAATAAAATACGGATTTCCGGCAAACGCCGAATAAGATTTGTACGGCGAATTGCACTCATCCACCATTCCGAACGGCAAAACCTGCCAATATTCAAAGCCAACCTCACTTAAAAAATCAATAAATTCCCTTGCCTCACGGCCAAAGCTTCCACAACCGTAATCGCCGTAAAGTGAGGATATGTGCATTAAAACTCCCGCCGAACGTTTCATAAAAAGCCCCCTTTTATCATTTTCTCCCTAATATCTTATATAGCGGCATTATGCCACAGTTTAGCTGAAGTCAAGGTTAATTTAGCGTGCCTGCGTTTTTGATAATTTGAATTGCCTTTATGCACCGCAAGGTACAATTCATGAGCTAAATGCTTAATCCATGAATCCGTAGGTTTCAATTCTTGCCGTGGGCAATTCATTGAGTTTAATCGTTTCATGATTAAACTCATTATACCACAGGAAAACAGCTTTTTCAATAAAAACATAGTATTCTAAAGCGTTTTTTCTCCACGGCGGTATTTACCGGGCGAAATGCCCTTTTTCTTTTCAAAATCCTTTATAAAATGGCTTGCCGTTGCATATTCAAGCTCCTGGGCAATATCCGTTATGCTTTCGTCCGTGCACTTTAAAAGTCTTTCCGCTTCCCTTATTTTCATATCGCGCGTGTATTCGGTAAAGCTCATGCCCATTACTGACTTGAAAAATCTTATAAAATATCCGTCACTCAAATTGCAAAACCTTGCCGCCTCATGGGTTTTAATGCACCCTTTTTTCAGTGCCGTGTGCTCCACAAGCTGTTTTAACACCTTAATGTTTTCCTTTTTTGTACCGTC
>CAZITC010000192.1:0-3398 GCA_964542085.1 uncultured Ruminococcus sp.
CAAATACCCGTTCCAAGGCTGTTTTTCGGAGGAAACACTGATTTTCCATTCCTTTCGGTTAATCAAAAATTCACTTGCCTCCTCAGCCATTTCTTTCGGAGATTTTCCTATTGTTAAGCTTTTCTCATTTGAAAAGTCTGATACCTTTTTCGTCGAAAGCTTGCTGTTTTTTTCAATGGCATTAAATTCGGCGCAGGTGCCATAGCCGTAGGCGCCCTCGGTTATTTCAAAAATAATTGTTCGTGCCTCAATGTTAAAGCCAAAGCTTACATCCTTAATTTCCGTATCATTTACCATGGAGCCGGAAGCTACAAGGTATGCCTTACCTTTGTCCGAGTCGGAAATATAAACATTATAACCGGTTACAATTCCTGATGGATTGTCCTTTCTGGGAGTGTAGGATATGCCGGAAATAACCTGAATCTTCGGCATTGTAAAGGTAAGATAAAATGAAGGTGTATCCTGCCCGTCATCCCCGTAATATGAATGCCAGTATGTATCGGGACTGCCGTCAATCATATATTCAGCAGAATATGAATCTTCAAACCTACTCGATGCCGTTACCTTCCAACCGCTGCGGTCGGCGATATAGTCAGCCGCCGATACAGTAACAGCTAAGGAGCAGAGCATCACGCAGGTTAATACAATTGCAAAAATTCTTTTCATAGCGTTACCCTCCTTTTAGTTAAGCTTTTCAGCCACTTTCTTCGCGGCAGTAATGTTTGCGGCATCCTTGCTCAATGCATAGCAACCGTTTCCAAGAGACTTTACATCAATTCCTAAGCCGTCACTAAGCATAGAGGCCGGAACATAAACCACACCGTTTACAGCTGTTGCAGCCGTTGTATAGGTAAGCTCGCCGTCAACGAAAAGCTCTGATGAGCCCAAAACATTCGATAACCATTGGTAGTTTTCGATTTCCTTTTCAAAATAATCTCCGGACTCCAGGTTTTGCTTGTCAACAAGGTCAAAGCATTTTATAAATATCTTGTTTCTTACATTGTCATAATAAGCCTTCGATGTGCCGTAGCCCAGAATTTCATTCACGGTATCCAGTGGTATATAAAGAGTTCCGTTCTGTTCAAAACAGCTTACTCTTATATCCTTATCGTAAACATTCATCTTACCGCCGGAAACATACATTTTTTGCGAGCCAGCTTTAAGCACGCTTGTGCCCTTCAAAGCCGCCCTCTCCTCTTCGGAAAGTGAGGTTTGGCCGATTGTTGTGTAAAGATAGTTAAATCTGCCGACCGGCGCCGCGTTACCCTCAGTATAAAACAGCATCAAATCGCCGTCGGGCTTAATGTTGTCCGTCCACTTAAACTCAAGCTCCGCAACATCGCCGATTAATGTTTTGGGTACCTTAAATTGAATGACATTGCCCTCCGCCTTGCATTCAGCCTTGCCGATTTCGGTAAGCGTATATGCTCCGTCAGCAAAACGTGAAACACTGTTTCCGGAAATAAGAAGGTCATAGCCCTCCCAACCGGTCGCATAATTTCTGTCCGCATTTATGTAAAGATTCATGGATGCGGCGTCCTTTAAGGTAATATCACTGCCACACTTTGCATAGAAATAAAAACTGTCGTCATCACGCGCAACCTTGGAGCGCAAAATGTAATTTACAACCTCGGTTGTGTAATGCCAAGTCTCACCGTTGCCGTTGTACTTAAGCCAACCGTCGGAATTTCGTTCATATCCGCCGTAGTGATTGATAAACTCCGGCTCAACGCTGTCCCACTGAGTCAAATCACCCGCAATGTCAATAGTAACAGCCTCACTTGCAACCGGTGCCGGCCGTACACCCTTGTATTTTCTTACAAAGTCAACAAGCATATTGTAATAATCATCCTTAAGAATACCCTTTGAAGGCTCAATATCACGGCTCTTATTATCGTCTAACATATCAATAAAAGCGTTAGGATACTTGCCGTTAAAATGGTTTTTTGACCTTGCCGTTGTGTACTCGTTCCATTCGCTCACCATTACATACCAGGGGTCTTCTTCCAAAACTCTGGATATTTGCTCGCGGGCAAAATAACCCTCGTGCAGTGCCGCTTCCCTGTAATCATCACCGAAGGCCTCTGAATAAGACCTACCCTTTGTATAGGGGTCGCTGAATACACCGTAATTTTCGCTTCTGTCCTGATAGTTATCGTTAATAGCCATGCCAAGGTTAATCATTTCGGTGCGGCCGTCCTCTCTTTGTCCGCCCCACCGGTTCTGGGGATATGTTGTAAGCCAATGCCAGAAGCCGATATTCGTTCCTTTGTTTGCAGCCTCGTCCCATCCGTAGCCCACAAAGCGGTCACCCGTTCCGCGGTAGTTAAACATATCCACCAGCTTTTCGGCTAAAGCAAGCTCCGCCTCATCGCCCTCGGTTACGTTATTCACAACATTACCAAGAGAATTCTGTATTACGAAGGGCTTTCCATCCACATAATACCAAAGGTCACTGTAATATTCGTTTTCATAAACGTTAAAATAGAATGCCTTCAAAAGCGAAAAGTTTAATCTGCCACCATCATACATTTGGCCGTACATACTTATTTTCGGAACATCTACACCGTCGGCACGTGAGTCATGATAAGCCTTAAGCATTACATTCAAATATTTTATATAACCGCTGTTCCAGTTTGTGTAATCCAAAAATACAGCATCGACTCCGGCGTTTGCCAAAAGCTCGGCCGCTTTTCTGTAATGCCAGTAATCCGTATCAACATAAAAGCCGTAAACAGGCTCACTCCACCAAATGCTTGCGGTATGCCATGCGGCATGGTCGTAATCAGTTTCGGATCCCGGATAGTTCTTAAACGTTTCGGAAGCGATTTGCGCCTCCGCTCCGCCAGTGTGCCAATCGTGATAGAACATAAGTACCTCACGAGTGCCATCCTTAACAGGACCGACCTCCTCATAATCGGCAAGCTTTCGGCCGACAGCATCCACCGCTGTCCAAGTGTCAGCATAGGTGTCGACTATTTTATCGTCGGAAACCGGAGCAACCTTCTTCGGGTCGTTCCACTCCTCTGAGGATAATGTAACCGATGTAACGCGCATAGAATCCGTACCGGAGTAATTTTGCTTAATGTAGAGCGTGTGCTTGCCGGAAACCGCTTTTTTCAGATTCATGCCGATTTCCACAAGCTCCTTCGATTCTTCGTTAAACAGAATGTAGCCCAAGCACTCACCGGAAAGCGCGTTGTCCAGATAAACGGCAAATGCCTCGCCGTTATAATTTCTGAAATTATCGTCATAAAGCTTCATTCTGATAGATTTTACACCTGTAAAGTCAACATTCTTAAACGAAATATAGCCATCCTCCAGCCAGTTTTGAGCATAGCTTTTTGTCAGCTTAACATTGTAATTTTCGGCAATATCAGCAACAGTCAGCGTTGTAT
>CAZITC010000193.1:0-3393 GCA_964542085.1 uncultured Ruminococcus sp.
ATGTTGCCGTCCGCAACCACGTCATCATACAAAATTTCTGCACCGTCAAGCGCATCCTCAAAGCCGGGATAGCACGTTGCCCTTTTACCCTTCAATATGCCAAGAGCCCCCAAGCAAGATGGTGCCGCGCAGATTGCGGCAACAAGCCCACCCTGATTGTGGACTTTTTTTATAAGCTCAACCGCCTTTTCGCTTTTGGCAATGTTGGTTGTTCCCGGCATACCTCCCGGCAAAATAACTCCCTGTGCATCACCTATTCCGAGCGCCACGTCAACGGTTGTATCGCTCTTCACAGTTATGCCGTGTGCGCCCGTTACATACTCCCCGGCAACGGATGCAGCCATAACATCAATTCCGGCGCGCCTTAAAATATCTATCTGAGCCAAGGCTTCAATTTCTTCAAACCCTTCTGCCAAAATAACATAATACATAGTCTTTTTCTCCTTTTACACGCCACCTCGGGCAAAATTTTCTGTGCTGGTCATCGCACTTTATGGCGTAATTTAATGATTTGTTGCTTACGCAACATGATTTGAATTGCCCCAATAATGCACAAAGTGCAATTCATTAGCTAAACGCTCAATTGTTGCGGTCAGACAATTCAGTATAAAATAAGTGTACGATTTAGATGCCGATATTTTACTTCGTAAAATCGAGTAACGCATATCGAAAATCTTGCAAGCGTTTTATATCGCTAAGTTTAATCGTTTCTTAATTAAACCCATTATACCATACGGCGAAGAGAATTTCAAGCCCCCCAAGACAAAGGTTGTTCTTCCATGCAAAAAGGCAGTCAAAAGACTGCCTCTATTACTTTTAAAGTCCTGCCAGCTCCTCCATGCGCTCAACCGGAAACGGAGGACGGCACAGCGGAAGAAGAGCAATGCTCATAAGCTTCAGAGGAGTATCGTCCGCCGCAATGCGGTTAGAGCTTAGCTCCCCGCACAGCCGGCACCTATGAATAATTGCCCACTCTCCGTTTTTTCGCACCCATACGGCAATCGGCCCCATAATACCGCCGCAATCAGCCGCCCTGTCGCCCGGCTCAACATCCAAATGCAAGCTTGAAAGGCAGTTTGGGCAGTGATTTCGGTGGCCGCTTCCCGCGTTTTCGGGAAATACCTGCCAACCGCAGACCTTACAGGTGAAATTTTCGTTACATTTATGTGTTTTATAATATCCCTTTTCAAATTGTTTTCTCTGTTCATATTATCCTCCCGGTTATTTTTGCCTTTTCGAGAGGAACGGCCTATTGCGTATTTGCCGAATCTCCCGGTCAAGCCGCAGTATCCGGTGTTAAGCTGTAATTCTTCAAACAAAATCTCATTGTTATACGTTTTAATGCGATATTACTCGTTTTTTTTATCGTAATATAATACGTTCACTTTGTCAACAATTTTTAGAATAAAAGATGAATTTTTTAAAATTCCAACCTTCAAAATCCTTGCGGCACAATGGTTTCATCAAAAAGCACAACCAAGGCAGTGCCAAGGCACAGCCCAGGCTGTGCCAAGCCCGGCCTTAAACCTTAACCCTTAACCCCTATCCCCTATCCCTTAACCCTTAAATTCCGTAGCCACGAAATAGGTGGAACGACCCATAGGGTCTTTTATTATTTTTGTTACTGTGCTAAAATGCACCTATAACGCCAAGCTCCTATCTTGAAATGTATTTATTCATATGCGCCAAGTCGTAAAAGCCGCAAAGGTGTGCAATTTCCGTTTTTTTTAGCTGTCCCTCCTCCGCCAAGCGCTTTGCCTTTTGCACGCGGCACGAAAGCACATATGCCATGGGCGCCTGACCGGTAAGCGCCTTAAACCTTCTGTGCAAGGTCGGTGCAGACATATGAGTATAATCACACAGTGTCTTAAGTGACAGCTTTGCCTCCAGGTTGTTGTGAATAAAGGCCATAAGCTTAACTGCCTCGCCGTCACTTAAGTCAAAAACCGCGGTTTTTATTTGCTCGCACAGCCGGCAAATAAAGGCCATTGCTACCGCGTTCAAATAAACATAGCGCCCGCTTTTTTCAATTTCAATCATTCTTTCCAGCTCTTCCTCAAAGGAGGATATAATATGCGCGCCGGCCTTTAAATTAATACTTTTTCTGTTGTTCTGCCTAAGTTGCGGCTCAATGTTGAACAAAATGTCAAACCCGTCAATTTGCGAAAGCTCCTCGGCATAGTCTTTTAAAAAATCGTTTTTAATCAAAACGTGAAAAATATTCATTTTGCCCTCGGAATAATAGCCGTGGGCAACACCGGGCGGTATTACGAACACATCCCCCACGCCTGTATCCATGGATGTGTCTGCAATATAATGCCGCCCCTCCCCCTTAACGATTATGTTAATTTCATAAAACTGGTGCGTGTGCATAACGTTTTTATAGTCCGTGTGTAAATATGTGTGAATGTAATTAAACTTACCCCCGAAATATTCCTTTTCCGAGAAGTAGCCGTGATCTAAATCAAATACAAGCTTTTCCGGATACATAGTTCACCTCATTGATAATATTTTACTAATTTTAGAGCATTTTTTACTATCATTATATCAAATTCTGGACTATAATGCAAGTAATAATATAATACGAGGTGATTGTATGTTAAAGCTTAACAAAGAAACATATTTAGATAAGCTTCACGCTTGCTGGATTGGCAAAAACATAGGCGGCACTATGGGCGCTCCCTATGAGGGTTGGCGTGATTTTCTTGATGTAAAGGGCTTTACAACGGAGGCGAAGGAGCCACTCCCCAACGATGATTTGGACCTTCAGCTGGTTTGGCTCAGCGCTATTGAAAAATGCGGCCCTAAGTTTTTTAACGCAAATGTTCTTGCGGATTATTGGCTGGACTGGATAAGTCCGCATTTTAACGAATACGGAATTTGCAAGGCCAACCTTCGCGCCGGGCTTTTACCGCCCATGAGCGGTGAGGTGGATAATGAAAAGTGGAAAACCTCCAACGGCGCTTGGATAAGAAGTGAAATCTGGGCTTCGCTTGCTCCAGGTGCACCGGACGTTGCCGCAAGGTACGCCGTAATGGATGCTTCGGTTGACCACGGCGTAAGTGAAGGCGTTAATGCGGAAATTTTCACATCAAGCCTTCAAAGCCTTGCCTATATTGAAAGCGATATTCGCACGCTTATTAATTCGGCGCTCGAAAAAATTCCGGCCTCATCCATGACGGCACAGTCCATACGACTTGTAATTGACTGCTACGACAAGGGTCTGCCCTACAAGGAAGCGCGTGAAAAGGTTGTGGAGCTTAACCGCTCTCTCGGTTGGTTTCAGGCACCGGCAAACCTCGGCTTTACCGTAATCGGCCTTCTGTACGGTGAGGGGGACTATAAAAAGTCGCTTATTTACGCAATTAACTGCGGTGACGATACGGACTGCAC
>CAZITC010000194.1:0-3350 GCA_964542085.1 uncultured Ruminococcus sp.
CCTTTGTATTATATATGCGCTTTAACCCTTCGCCTATTATTTTAGATGATGCACCCGCTCCGCAGGCTATCACCGTATTTTCCTCCTCCATTATGCAGGCGTTGTAGTAGGATTCAAAGCCGGGCTTGGAATAGCCGGTATTTTCAAGGTTTCCTACCGCATTCCTTTGCTTGTACAAATAATACGGCGCATAGCCGCTTTTTTCCAAAAAGCGATGCGATGATTCCACCATTTCATAAGCACAGGCGCTTTCCGACCATTCACCGCCCTTAGACAGCTGTGATGCACGCTTAAGATACATAGCATGGACGGTAACTTCCTCCGGAGAAAGTCTGCTGATTTCGTCCAAGGTGTGCAAAAACATTTCCTCGTTTTCTCCCGGAAGGCCGGCAATAATATCGGAATTAATGTTTTTAAATCCGTATTTGCGCGCAAGCTCAAAGGCTCTTAAAACATCCAAAGAACTGTGACGGCGACCGATTTTTTTAAGAGTTTCATCATTCATGGTTTGCGGATTTATACAAAGTCTTGTTATTCCGCGGCTTGAAAGCATAGCCAAAAGACCGTCATCTATAACGTCCGGCCGACCGGCCTCAACCGTAAACTCGGTTTCTGTGTCAATTAAAAGTCCGCTTTTAATTTTATCAATCAGATTAGCAAGAAGTGCCTCTCCCAAAACAGGCGGAGTGCCGCCGCCAATGTAAACTGACTTAACGTTAAAGCCGGCTTCGCGCACAATGTTTGCCATGGCTAAAACCTCTTTCTCCAGTGCGGCGGAGTATTCCGGAATATGCTTTTTGTATATTCCGTGCGCCTCCGTAACAAAGGAGCAATAGGAGCACCGTGTCGGGCAAAAGGGTATTCCTACATAAAAGCCGATATCCTTTTTATTCATTTTCTTTAGCATAAAATCGGATTTTTTTGTCGTTTCAAAAAGAAGATTTATTTTGCTGTCGCTTACCCAATATTCACTTGCAAGAATGTTTTTCGCTTCATCGTCCGAACAGCCTTGAAGAAGCCCTCTTAAAAACTTAGTCGGCCTTATTCCGGTTAAAACACCCCACGGCGTTTTGGCATTTCCAATCTGCTTAAGAGCAAGGAATGCCGATTTTCTTACCGCATTTTTAAATTCAAATTTATCTTTAATGTCCGCCCCATAATATGCCGAGCCGTTTTTTTCTCCGAGACGTACCGAGGTTTTGATTTTCTTTTCGTTTACGGCATATTCGCTTATCAGGTGAAGTTCCGCATCCGGAGTAAAAAACAGCGATACCGCCTGTTCAACGGAATATCTGTCCTGATGTCCGAGTGTTTCTATCCTCATAGTTTACCTCAAAAACGGATTTTCATTCCGTTCAATGCCGATAGTTGTTGAAAAGCCGTGTCCGGGATGCACCTTAACCTCGTCATCCAAAAGCATAAGCTTCCAAACGGAGTGCATAATCTCGTCAAAGCTTCCGTAATCCGTTCTGCCTATTGCACCGGAGAACAGTGTGTCTCCGGATATTAATTCGCCGTCCCCAAAAAGACAAACGCTCCCCTCAGAGTGGCCGGGGGTTTTAATAACCTCCAGCTTGGTACTTCCGACGCTGATTTCATCCGAATAAGTTTCATCCGCCGTAAAAGGTGTAAAGCCCGCTGTTGTTTTGTTAAAATCGGCGTATAAATTCTTATACGGGTCGGAAAGCATTTCCTCGTCCTCTTGGCTTACGTAAATTTTTGCACCCGTTGCGGCACGAACAGAAGCTGCGGCCATAGTATGGTCAAAATGCCCGTGCGTCAAAAGGATTTTAGAAACACTTTTCCCTTCAATATGCTTTAGAATTTTTTCAGCATCTGCGCCCGGGTCAACAATGCACGTATCACCGTCGCACTCAATTATATAGCAGTTTGCATGAAGCTCACCGACAAAAAGTCTTTTAATTTTCATTTGTGTCACGCCCTTATAACATCAAATACGCCGGGAATTGTGTGAAGCTTCCGCACAATAGAGGCGATTTGTGCCTTTTCGTTTATGTTAATTGTTATCGCCACACTCGCAACATTGTTGCGGTTGACCGCGTTGAGCGAAGCGATTTGAAGCTTAAGCTCCGAAAGGCAAACGATAACGTCCGCCAAAAGCCCTTGTCTGTCCGAAGCCTTTATAAGCAGATTGCATTCGTAAACCTCTGCCCCGTCCGTATCCCATTCACATTCGATAAGCCGACCCTTTTCTTCGTCACTCAAAAGCTCGGTATTAACATTTACACAGTCCCTTCTGTGAACGGAAACGCCGCGCCCCCTTGTAATAAATCCGATAATATCGTCGCCGGGAACGGGGTTACAGCACTTCGAAAGCCTTGCAAGCATATTATCCTCACCGCGAACGGTTATTCCGTTTCCGGAGCGTTTTTTCTTCTTTGCGGCAGTTTTTTGCTGGCGCAAAAGTTCCTCCTCGGCCTCCGCCTCGGCAATCTTCTTTTTAAGCTCTGAATTTAAATCAATAAGCCTTTGCACAATACGCTGTGGAGTAATTGCGTTATTCGCAACGCTTACATACATATCGTCCGCAGATGTGTAATTGAATTTTTTCAGCATCTGCTCGAAATAAACGTGGTTAAGAACCTCAGCTGGTTGCAGTGCAAGCTTCTTTATTTCCCTGTCAATAAGATCCTTGCCTTTTATAATGTTGCTTTCACGCTGTTCCCTTTTAAACCACTGATTAATTTTATTTTTTGCAGAGGTTGTTTTGCAGATTTTTATCCAATCAAGTTTCGGCCCCTTTTCAATACTGCCGGTTAATATTTCAACAATATCACCGTTTTGAAGCGTATAATCAATGGGCACAATTTTAGCATTAACCTTTGCGCCCGTCATTTTATAGCCGACCGCGCTGTGAATTGCAAACGCAAGGTCAACAGGTGTTGCTCCTGCCGGAAGACTTATAACCTCACCCTTGGGAGTGAACACAAACACCTCATCCGAAAACATATCAATTTTCAGCATATTGTAAAAATCGGTGCTGTCCGTCATATCCTTTTGGATTTCAAGCATATCTCTTACCCAGGCAAGCTTTTTGTCGTAATCCTCGGTTTTATTACCGGTCTTACCCTCTTTATATTTCCAGTGTGCCGCAATACCGTTTTCGGCAACCTTATGCATTTGCCAGGTACGTATTTGCACCTCAAAAGGATAGCCCTTCGGGCCGATTAAGGTTGTATGAAGCGACTGATACATATTCGGCTTCGGCATTGCTATGTAATCCTTCACTCTTCCGGGTATCGGTGTGAACATTTCGTGCACCATGCCCAGTGCCGCATAACAGTCATTCAAGTCGTTCACAATAATTCTAACGGCAAAAAGGTCATAGA
>CAZITC010000195.1:0-3327 GCA_964542085.1 uncultured Ruminococcus sp.
TGACGCGCCTTACCGGCGGAATAAACATACCGGGGCTGTTTTAATCATGTACGCGGCACCGTTAAAAAGTCTTATTGAGCATTTCGAGCAGCTTCCCGGCATTGGCCATAAAACTGCAGTAAGACTGGCGTTTTTCGTCCTGTCGGAGCCGGAGGATAAGGCAAAAAGCTTTGCCGAGGCCATTGTCAAGGCGAAGGAGGCCATACATTGCTGTAAAATTTGCCAAGACCTTACAGATGCGGATGTGTGCTCCATTTGCGCAAGCCTGAAGAGGGATAAAAGCATTATTTGCGTGGTGGAGGACCCCAAGGATGTGCTGGCGATGGAAAAAACCGGTGAATACAACGGCCTTTACCATGTGCTTCACGGAGTAATTTCGCCTATGGACGGTATCGGCCCGGACGATATTAAATCCCGTGAGCTTTTAACGCGCCTTGCTTCGGAGGATGTGGCCGAGGTTATTATGGCAACCAACCTTACCGTTGAGGGTGAGGCAACGGCGTCATACTTGGCGCGGCTTATTAAGCCCTTCGGTATTAAGGTGACAAGGATTGCCCGCGGTGTGCCCGTCGGCGGCGATTTGGAATATGTGGATGAGGTAACCCTTTCCATGGCGCTTGAAGGAAGAAGTGAAATATAATAAAAACCGTGCAACTTGCACGGTTTTTTTATGCCCTGTTGGGAGAAGTACCGTATTTTTTTCATAGGCGCCGTAAAAGGATGAGTAATTGGAAAAGCCGGCCATGGCGGCCGCATCGGTAAGGCTTGCACCCTCCAGCTTAAGCTCATTTGCGCGAAGCAAGCGCTTTTGAGTTAAATACTCGTGAACGGTAAGGCCGGTTGCTTGCTTGAACATACGGCATATGTGATATTTGGAGGTAAAAAAAACGCTCGCTCAGCGCAGCTAAGTGAATGTTTTCCGTGTAATGGCTGTTAAGGTAAATAATTACGTCCTTTATGGAGCCGGTTGCCGCCTCTGCGCCTGAAAATTCCTTCACCGGGCTGATTAGGTGCAAAAGCTCCGCCACACTGGCCTTAACTGCCGGTGTTGAGTCTCCCTCCGGCTGGGTATAATATTTTATCATGCGCAAAAAGGCATCGTAAATCCCGGTGGAGCGCACGGTTGCGGAATTGATTTTATTGCCGTTAACCGCAGAAAAGTCCGTGAATATGCGTTCGTAGTCGCCGCAACCGTTTTCGGCAAAAAAGCATGGCGCAACCGAAAGCACATAGCGCCTGTAGGTGGTAGCGGATTTGTGAAAAACACGGTGAAGCCCATGCTTTTTTATTATTATAAGGTCGTGAGGTGCCAATGGATAGGTGTTTTCCTCCACAATATATTTGCAGTCGCCGGAAATGAACATATAAATCTCGTAATGCTCATGGCTGTGCAGGGCAAAATGCCGGTTTTTGACTGGCTTCGTAACCGGTATAACTGTGCCGATTGACGGAGGATTTTCGGCATATTCGGGGGTGTGAATGATGTCTTGTGTAAGATTTAATTTTTTTACGTTTGCGGATGAGGCAAGTCCTATGATTGTCGGCCAGGTTAAAGCCATGCTTGAAAACGGAGTTCGCGGTCTTGAAATAAGAAATGTGGATAACGTAAGCATTTCCGAAATATCGGACAGCAAGGCAAAAGAGGTTAAGGAAAAGCTTTCGGCGGCAGGCCTTAGAACATGGTCGATAGGCTCACCGATCGGAAAATTGACATAATCAAGGGTAAACTTTTGGTACATACGGAAAAGTTTAAGCGCACTCTGGAGCTGGCGGAAATTTAGAACATAAGGCTGTTCTTCTTCACTCCGGAGGAGCGTCGCGATGACTTTAAGAATGAGGTTATTGAGAGCCTCGGTAAATTTTGCGATATAGCAAATGGAAGCGGAATTTGCCTTTGCCATGAAAACGAAAAGGGTATTTACGGAGATGTGCCGGAGCGTTGCTTGGAAATTCACAAGGCTTTGCCGGAAATAAAGGCAATTTTTGACCCGACAAATTATGTGCAGTGTGGGGTGATACGTTAAAGGCATGGGAAATGCTTGCTCCATATGTAAAATATTTACACATAAAGGATACGCTTGAGGACGGAAGCGTTGTTCCGGCCGGCAACGGAGCGGGAAATTTGAAATTCATACTTGGCGAATATGCAAAAAACGGCGGCAATGCCGTTACGTTGTAGCCTCATCTTACCGTGTTTGAAGGACTTGGCGGCCTGGAACAGGATGAAGTTTACGGAAGTGACCCGTTTGAATGTCTTACACGAAGCTATAAATACTTACATTCGCTTGTATTTGAGTAATAAGGGTGATATTTATGGAAAAAAGGCGTGATTTTGTCGATTGACGAGGAACTTTACTATAACGAGCTTATGAAGAGGGTGAAAACCTCCAAGCGTAAGTAAAATGTTACGGAGGCGGTTTCAGACTTAAGCGGTACCTATGGAGGATAAGGGGGAAGCAAAATGGAAGGCTTACGGTGGGCATTATCGGAATAGGAAACATGGGCTGGACGCATTTTAACAATATTTTAAAAGATGCGGTGCTTACGGGTGCTGATTAACTTGCGCCGGGCTACGACGGTATTTTTGAGCTTACAATTTCCAACGCGGCATATTTGTCCCAATGGAAGGGCAATAAGAAAATAACCCTGCCGTTTGATACAGCGGAGTTTGATGAGATGTTAAAAAAATTAGCGGACGGCTCATCTATTAGAGAGTGTGGTAAGGCTTTGACTGAACGGGATAAAAGCTGTGAAAGCCGCTGGAAGGTAAAATGGTGAAATAAAAAAGGCTTCGGCGAACGCCGAAGCCTTTGCATCTGTTGGGAAAAGGGATTACCGACTGAAAGTAATGCTCCATTTTGCCGCATAAAACGGGTTTACATTGGGTGTATTCTGTTGACCGATTGAAAAAAGGCTTCGCTTTAAGCGAAGCCTTTATGCATTGATTAGTTAAGAATAGCAAGCTCGGTTTCCTTGTCGAAAAGGTGAATTCTGTTTGTATCAAGCGCGATTTCAAGCTTTTCGCCGGGCTTTGCCTGTGTTCTGGGATTAACTCTTGCAACAACGTGTGTTCCGTCAATATCCAAGTGAACAAGAGTATCGGAGCCGAGTGACTCAGTAAGGTCAACATCAACGGTAACCTTGCTG
This sequence comes from uncultured Ruminococcus sp., assembly GCA_964542085.1. GTDB lineage: Bacteria > Bacillota > Clostridia > CAKSNL01 > HGM11501 > HGM11501. Next base: position 3,148 of record CAZITC010000195.1, read on the forward strand.
GAATCCATTGTTGAAAGGTAAACCTCTTCATCGTGGATGTTCTCCGGACGGATACCCATGATAACTTCCTTGCCGATGTACTCGGGGCAGGTTTCAATAAGCTGCTTTGCCTTGCTTTCAACCAAGAAGATTTTGTGACCGTTGCCGAAGGAAAGGGAAACCTTGTCGCCTTCCTTATCC
>CAZITC010000196.1:0-3326 GCA_964542085.1 uncultured Ruminococcus sp.
ATTGAAAGCTCATTCGACGAATATGCGTAATTCCAATCAGACTGAGGAATATACTCATAATCGCAGTAGGGGTATTTCCTTTCGATGCCGTTAGCCTCATATTCGTGCATTTGCTTTTCGTATTTAATCGGAAGCGAAAAAACAAGTGAGCCGCATTTTACCGTGTTCAGGCCATGAGGACGATTTTCCATGTAAGGACCCGTTTCGAACGTTATAAGAATTTCGCGTTCCTCGCCTGCCCTTAATGAAAAGGACAGTGAGCCATCGGCAGAAGGCGCGTTATCGACCGTAAGATTTTTCGCAAAGCCGGGCACGCGGATTTCAAAGTTAAAGTCCTTTTTTGCCCGAATGCTGTATTTGAAGCTGTTTTCGAAGGGGTAATCTGTTTCAAGCGCAATATGCGCCTCGTCACAGTTCAATTCGGACGGCACGGGAACAGCACTTATTACGGTGTCGCCGTTATGCATAAAGGCGGAAAGCGCAAGCTTTGGCCAACCCTGATTGAAATTTGCGGTACAGCAACCGAAATTGGGCTCTAATCCGAAAATGTGTGCATCGGCTGAGTTTGTGCCGAAGTACGACTTTCCGGGGAATTTCTGACAAGATATTTGATTACTGAGCTGAACATACTGGTGCGACCACATATCATCGCTTATTGAAGCAGGAAGTGCGTTAAAGGAAAGTTCTTCCAGTCTTTCAGCCCATTTGGAGTCACCGGTATAGGCGAAAAGTTGCTCGTAGGAATACATCTGTTCAACAACGGCGCAAAGCTCAGTTCCGTGAATTGGGGAAAGGCCTGCCAAACATTCATCACCTGTAAACAAGCCTACGGGCGTGCCATTGAAGCTGTAAAGCTTTTGATAAAGCTCCTCGGCCTTATCGGAGTAGCCTTCGCCTGTTATATCACAGGATACAGCCTCGTGCTTTAGTGCCATAACCAAATTTACAATGTGGGTTTGAAGCGTCCAAGCATAGAGCGGCTTTTCCCACTGCGGCATGAGCTTGTGATAGTCAGTGCCCTGAGCTTTGAGCATGGAAGCAAGCTCGCAAAGCCATTGCTCCTGATAGCGCTTGTATGTGAAATTGATTGCGATGAAGGCCTCAAACCAGCGATACTGTCCCCAGTCAAACAGGCGGATTCTTCCGCTTTTTAAAAGCTCGTAATAGTTTTTAAGCGTTTTTTTAATGGCTATGGGAATACGCTCATCCCCGGAACATTCATAGTAAACCACAAGCACCTTGGTTATAAGCTGAACAGCCCAGGTATCATAGCTTTCGCGCTCAGAGTCTCGGCATGGGCAAATCCAGCCGTCCTCCTTTTGCTGAGAGAGAATTGCATCAATATATTTTTTCGCGCGCGAAATCATGTCCTCGTTTTCGAGAAGATAGGCGAGGGGAACAAATCCGTCCAGCCAATAGGGCACGCGTTCCCAGCCTTCGGCGTCGCCGCCGATCCATTTGCTGTCCCGAACATCGCGCCAAACCTTGTCTAAATTACCGCTTAAGCCCTCAGCCTGGATTTCAAGCTGTCTTTTAAGCCAGCCGGAAGGCTTTATTTCCTTTGAAGTATAAAAATTCCACTTTTTCAAAATGGCCACCCCTTTTTCTGATATAAATTGATAATATCACACTAAAATATTAAAAACAATTGTTTTTTTAACATGGAATATTGACTATATCACACTGATGGTGTATAATAAATTTAAAAAAGGGGGATGTGTTGTGCAAGGAATTGATTTGGACAGGCCGATTGAATATTTATATTCGTCAATGCGATATTTTGATAAAAAGGAGCATCACATCACGCGCTTTTGCGATGAGGATGTTCTGTTAATGGTTTATGAGGGAGTGCTTCGGTTTACGGAGGATACAGCGGAATATGAGCTGCACCCGGGCGAATATCACATACAGAAAAATCACTCCTACCAAAGCGGAGAAAAGGCGAGCGATGCCCCGATATATTTTTATACGCATTTTAAGGCTGAGTGGGGAGAAAGCGGTATGATTTTGCCATCCGACGGCGTTTTTGACATAGCGGAAGCAAAGGGCTTTACCGACCGGCTGGACAGGCTTTCACACGGGGATAAGGCGCTTACGGAAAAGGCGGCTCTGTTTTACAGCCTTTTGGTGCTTCTTGAAAAAAAGGAAACGCCGTTAAGTCCGGCCGACGAAATAGCCGCCTATATGAATTCGCAAAGCCTAAACGAGCTGTCGCTTGATAAAATATGTAAGGACCTTCATTTCAGCAAAAACCATGTTATAAATCTTTTCAAAAGCTTTTTCGGTGTTACGCCCGTGAAATATATTAACGGCATGAAGCTGAGACACGCAAAGTATCTGCTGGAGGTTACGTCTGACTCATCGGAGAACGTTGCCGCAAAAAGCGGCTTTAACGACTATGCGCATTTTTACAGAATGTTTTGCCGCGAAACCGGACTTTCGCCTACTCAATGGCGCCGAAGAAAGCAAATGGGAGCAATAAAATAAGGAGGGGGGTACCCTCCTTAAATTTATCTTGAAAGCTCATCCTCCGGGCCGGTTGCCTTATGGGAGCGAATAACGGCCTCGACATCCGAAAGCGAGGCAATGGACATATCGCCGGGAACAGTGTCCTTAAGTGCGGAAAGTGCGTTGCCGAGTGACAGCGCGCGGCCGATATCGTTTGAGGTTAAAAGGCCGTAGAGAACGCCGGCAACATAGGCATCACCGCTTCCCACGCGGTCGATTACGTCGATGCCAGTATAAGGCTCCTCCGAATAATAGCGGCCGTCCGAATAGATAACGGAACCGAAATTGTGGCATTTGGGGCTTATTGCCTCCCTCTTGGTGGTGGCAACAATTTTACAGCCGTAATCATCCGCAAAGCTTTTTTGAATTTCCTCCAGCGTGCCGCTTCGCTGCAGCATTCTTCGCGAGGTTTCCTCCGAAACGAAAAGAACATCCACCAGCGGGAATATTTCCTCGATAACGCTTTTAGCCTCCTCCTCGCTCCACAGCGCGGCGCGGTAGTTAACGTCAAAGCTTATTGCGGCGCCTGCCTGCTTCATTCTTTTAATAACCTCAATGGAAGTTTTTCTGAGAGTGGCGGAAAGAGCAAGCGATATGGAGCTTATGTGAAATAGACGGGTATCTGCATAAACGCTTTCCGGAATTTCGGAGATGTCAAGCGAGCAAACCGAGCTTCCCGCGCGGTCATAAACCACGGATGACTTTCTCGGATAAGCACCGACCTCAGAATAATAAATGCCTAAACGGCGGGTGGGAGCGGTATCGTAAACCAAAAGCTCATCACCGACTGAGCCGGATTTTATTTTACTGCCGACGGC
>CAZITC010000197.1:0-3323 GCA_964542085.1 uncultured Ruminococcus sp.
TGCATGAAACTTTTGATGCAGCAACAGCCCGTTGCCGGCGACCTTAGGGCAATTTCCTCGGCTCTTAAAATGATTTCGGATATGGAGCGCATCGGCGACCAGGCATCGGATATTTCCGAGATGGCAGAATACGTTACGGCGAACGGCCTGCAGAGCGAAACGCACATTGCAGACATGGCACGCGCGGCAATTAAAATGGTAACGGACAGCGTGGAGTCCTTTGTTAAAAAGGATGTTTCGCTGGCCTACGATGTGATAGGTCACGATGACATTGTGGACGGGCTTTTTGATAAGGTTAAGAGAGAGCTGATTGAGTCGGTGCACAAGGGTGCCGGCAATGCAGAGGCGCTTATTGACCTTTTGATGATTGCAAAGTATTTTGAAAGAATAGGCGACCATGCCGAAAACATTGCCGAATGGGTTATTTTTTCAATAACCGGAAGGCACGCAAATGAAAGTATTTAAAAAACTTCATTAATATATAGACGGCTTCGGCCGTCTTTTTTTCGTTTTCAGCCGAAGAAAGCCGTTTTAGGGATTTTTACGTTTCTTTTACGCGTACGCTGATATACTGTTGATACAACAAAATTGAGAAATCAGCCTAAATCCGGAGAGGAGATAAAGCGTGAAAATTGCATACATTGACAACAACAGTATGCAGCACATGGAATTTTTAAGGTCAGCTCAGAGCGTATACGGGGAAAACGCGCTTGAAACGGAGTGCTTCTGCAACCGTATGCAGCTTTTTAAGTGGCTGAAAAAAGAACAAAGCTGTACAATAGTGTTTTCGGAAACGGTAATTGACGGGGAAAAGGCGCTGGGGATTGTTGCGGAGATAAGAAAAATAAGCCCGGGCACAGAGGTGTGCTTTCTGACGGAGCACCCGGAGTTTGCCCTGGAGGCTTACGACACGGAAGCGATTGACTACATAATGAAGCCGGCCACAGGCGAACGCCTTTTGAAGGCAATGGCAAAGTATTTAAGGCTTCACCCAAACGTCGGTGAGAAGAAGGTTAAGGTGCATACCTTCGGTAGGTTTGATGTTTTTGTGAACGGTAAAATCGTTCGCTTTTCCAATAAAAAGTCAAAGGAGCTTCTTGCCTTGATGATTGACAGGGCGGGCGGAAGCATTACCATGGAGCAGGTGGTGGACACGCTGTGGGAGGACAGGGCCTACGACGATGGAACAAAAGCCCTTTACCGCATTGCTCTTAAAAATTTGAGGGACACGCTGGAAAAACACGGATGTCGCGATATTTTGATAGAATCGCGCGGAGAGCGGTGTGTGGATATTGATAAATTAGACTGCGATTTTTATAATTTTATGAAAAGCCCGGAGGAATATTATCAGCTTTTTTCCGGCGAATATATGTTGGATTATCCGTGGGGAGAATACACATTGGCACATATTGTAAGAATTTATGAAAAAAAATTAAAAATGATGCCTCTTTAGCCATGTTTTTTACGTTTCTTTTACGCTTGGAGTAATATAATACCTTTATGAGTCGAATGTTAATGTTGCCTTTGACTTCCTTGCCATGCCGAGGGCGGCATTTTCAGAAAAAATATATATATTTTTTTAGAAGGGGGAGAGGTCTTTATTATGAAAGGACTTTTCAAAAAAACAGTTGCAGGCGCAATGTCTGTTGCCATGTTAGCATCACTTAGCGCCGGCGCTTTCGCACATTCGGAAATGGACAACATGGTGTTTGCCGGATACGACTTAACCGACGCTGAAAATCCCAACAGGATTTACAACGAGGTTATAGGCGGCAAATACACCAACAAGCAGGTACTCGTTCCCGTTACTCCCGAGTGGAGAATTGAAGGATTCGAAAGCGAGTATCCCCACGCAGGTTACAGCAGAATGTATCTTGATGGCAAGGCTCAGGATATTACGCATTACAACAACCTGTTTCCGCAGTGGGAAACCAGATACAAGGATTATATGTGGGAAATTTTCTGCGATGAAAACGGTAACCATATGATCTGGCAGCGTCAGCAGACCAAGCTTAACAACAAAACTTGGGCTTGGGACTTCGGAAATGCCGCACTCGGAATTCCCGACAGCGTTGTTCTTTCCAGAACAAACAGAGCGGCAAAGGTAGTATCCAAAACCTTTAAGGACTACGGCTTCGGACGTTACACAAAGGACGGCAAGGTACTTTCTGATGACGAAGTAAGAATGTATGCAGACTGGGGTCTTAGCGATGTTATCGGCGATTGGAACCAGTTTGTAAGCAACGCAGAAATCAAGGATATGGACAGCAACGGCATCATTACCGTAGATGAGAAAATGGGAAGCATGCTTTCTCAGAAGGATGCTTACGGACGTTACGTTATCACCGACGCTATGATTTCCGATATTATAGGTGTTGTTGAAAACCAGTACATCACAGCTAAGTTTGATGACAAGTCTAACGACGGCCTTACAACCAAGAATGTTGCGGCTGAATATCTTGCTCACATGGATGAGGGCTGGAACTGGAACTACGGTACAATAAGAGTTGCATCTCACGGTCCTTCAATTTCCTGGACTGATCCTAAGGCTACCTTCGAGGAAATGGTTCCCTACTATCAGTATCAGTACCTTATCGTTAACGGCGTTGTAATGGACGGCCACTATATCGGTAAGGACGAGCAGGGCAACGATGTTTATGCGGACAAGATTATGCGTTACACAGGCGGTAAGGCATCACCTCAGATCACTTGGAAGTTTGCTCATTTCCAGGAGGCTATTGATGTAGACGGAAATGCTATCTCGGGCGTTTACCAGGTAGTTGAAAGAAAGTACATCAACGGTAAGGCTGCTACAGTGGGCGAGGTTTACAGAATTCCCACAGGTAAATACGGCAACACCTACTTCAAGCTTAACGGCAAGAAGATTGAGCTTTGGGTTGTTGACGATAACGGCAATGCGGCTCTCTTGAGAACATATGAAAATACAACCGGTAACTTAGGCGGTCTTATTGACGCTTACACCTCCGGTGCACTTCATGTTTCCGGAAGCTACGACTGGAACTAAAGAATTGAAGAGGGCGGTCAGGCATTGACCGCCCTTTCATAAAATATGAAGTAAAAGAGGAGAAGTATATGAAAAAGTTTTTAAGCGTGGCTTTAATACTTGCCCTTGCCTCTGCAAGCACGGTGTGCTTTGCCAAGAGTGAGCTTATTGAGGTTAGCACGGTGGAGCTTGTGGAAAAGGAGCATTATTTAACGCATGAGGAAATGTCCAAAATCGTTAACGATGCCGCACAGGCAGAGCTTGAAGCAATGAAAAAAGGCAAGCCGAGTTATAACAATATAAAAAGGGCAGAATACAC
>CAZITC010000198.1:0-3320 GCA_964542085.1 uncultured Ruminococcus sp.
GCTCCGGCGCGCGCCAAAAGCGAAAACAGACTAAGTAAAAGCCCGCAGCAGTTTTGGTTGTAATAGGGCTTTTTTAGGTGAAATTCCGATATGAGCCGGTCAAAGACGGAAAGAATTTCGCCCTTTTCCCTAAGCGGAATAACGGTGCTTTGCAAAAGGCCGAGCTGCGACAGCGTTTTTTTCGCACTGAGTGCCGCAGAAGTGCACGTAATAAGAAACGGAGGAGTTGCACGCGCGAAAGCGGTATATTTGCGGGTGACCGGGCGGATATAAGATGGCCGAATTTTTACTGACCGGCACCTCGGTGCCGTTTTCGGTTATGTAACAGGTGCCCTCGGCAATGAAAATAAGCTGATAGTCCACACGCCCGTTGATGCGGCGGCTTCCTGCATCAACTCCGGAAAAATGCTGACAATCGCAGTTGTTAATGCAAAACGGCTCGTCGCTTGTTCGTTCGCTGCTGACGGTAAAATCCATGAAAAACCACCTCAAAAATATGATATGACACGAAAATGAATTTGTCAATATAGCAGTTTTGTGCTATATAACAGCGTGTTTGTGCATTTATTTTTTCTTTTGTAATGATATCAATGAAGAAAAAGGAGTGAAGTAAAATGGATATTAACAAAATAAGTCCGGAAAAGCTTGGCGAGGGCAGTGAAATTAAGCTTAACGTATGCGAAACCGAGGTGGATATGTACTGGAAGGTTGCCATTGAGGTGCAGGAAACCGTTGCGGAAAACAACAGGGCGGGAAAGGGCACCTTCATGATAATTCCTTACGGCCCATTGGGCCCCTATTCCGGAATTGCATATTTGGTAAACAAATATCGCGTAAGCCTTAAAAACTGCACATTTATCAACATGGACGAGTATGTGACGGATGATTTTAAGTATATTGACAAGGCTGACTCGTTATCCTTCGCCCGGCGGGAACGGATGTGAAGGAAAGCTTTTTGGGCAAGGTATGCCCGGAAAACAGGGTGATAATTGAAAACGGAGTTGCCGTGCTTCCGGACAGGTCAAACTTTGCGGGAAGCATCGCCGCCTCGGCAACACTTTTGGAAAAGGGAGTGCACCATTACGGCCTTTCTCTTTGCCAAACGGTTGCCATGAATACCGAAACGCCGGCAAAAATAATGGGCATTAAAAACAAGGGACGTATACAGGAAGGCTATGATGCCGACCTTGTAATTTTCGATGAGAAGCTGAAAATTAAAGAAGGTATTAAAGGGAGGGGCCCTTTAATACCTTCTTTTTAATACCTCGCTGGGGCGTATTCCGTAGTATTTTTTGAACATTTCCGAAAGGTTGCTTGAGTCGCGAATACCGCACCGCCAGGTAACATCCTTCACCTTATAGCCCTTTGCCAAAAGCTCATATGCCGTTTCAAGACGCCGAATTTTCAAAAATTCCTGCATACTTATACCGACCTCCTTCTTAAACAGTCGGGAAATATATTTTGAGTTAAGGCCAAGAGAATCGGCCACGTCGGCAAGGTTATATCCCGGCGAAAGATAGGAGTCGTTTATATTATCAATGACCATTTTAACATAGCGGTTTAAGGGCTTTTTTTCGGCAGCTCGGCTTTTTTGAATGTTGAGAGCGCCGTAAAACTTGTAAAGAAAAGAAACCATGTAAATATCGTGGCGGTTTTCGTCCGCAATGGAGGAATAAAGCTCGTCATAAAGTCCGGGTACATCGTAGACAAGATTTGTGTGCGCGGCAAAGTCCGATGCGCGTTCACCGGAAAATTTAAGCAAAACAAAGTCAATCGGAGTGACGGGCTCCGCCGAGTAACGGTTATAGCTGTCGAAAATAACAGCCTGTCCGCCTGACAGGGTCAGGTTGGAGTGAAGGCTTTTTATTATAGCGGAGCCGGATTTTATTAAAAAAGCGGCATAGTTATTTTGCATATAGGTTACAACACTTTTTTTCGGCTTTGCTCTGTCGGCCGTTACCCAAATGGGATAAAGGTCGGTAAGCTTAAGCTCGTTATCACAGTAAAAGTTAAGCCCATGTTTGTTATATAAAAGCATATAAAACACCCCTTTTCTATGATTATAACCAAATAAAACAAATAAGTCCATTGCCGGATTGTACAAAAAATACGATAAAAAAGCACCTTATACAATGGTATTGTCACAATTTACAATTGAAAAATAATGAAAACAGTGTTATTATAATAATATAAGATGGCCGTACGGCCGAACAATAAGGAGGAATTTTTATGGTAAAAAAGCTTGCGGCATTGCTTCTTGCGCTTATTATGTCTTTTTCGTGCGTTTGTGCCTTTGCTTCAAACGAGAAACAAGCATATAAGATAGCAGATGTTACCGAAACCGGTAGCGAGCTAAAAAAAGACGGTGAATATTTTACCGTGGAAAAGGCGCAGGGCTGGTTTGGAATTAAAAACGTGGATTTGACAGGTGTCGGATCAATAGGCCTTACGGGTAAAAACCCGATTAAGGGCTGGGCGAACGCCGAAATATTCCGCATAAAAATTGATAACCCCATGGGGGAGGCAATCGGCTTTGTGGCATTTAACCAAATGTCGGATGACGGGTCGGATGTTACGTGCCGCGGAAACATAAGTGCTGTTTCCGGAAAGCATGACCTTTATTTTGTAACAACTCTTGCAAAAACCTCGCCTAAATGGCAGTTAAACAAAATAACGCTTTATACCGATAAGGTTGCTCGCGAAACCGTTTCCGACGATTTTATTGTGGACGACTGGTCGGATACCTGGGCGGCGGTTGACGATTACGGCAGAAAGGTTGCCGATTATGAGGAAGTAGGCCCCGTTAAGGAGGGCGACCGCTATGTCGGTATGATGTTCTGGAACTGGCACACGGGTCCGGAGAATAACTACAACATTGTTATTCCCGAGGTTATTAAAAAGGACCCGGAGGCGCGCTATGACGTTTTCCGCGATTCCTGGTACAACAACACGAGCAAGGTTTGGTGGGGCGAGCCGATTTACGGCTTTTACACAAGCCAGGACTTTTGGGTTTACAAAAAGCAGTTTGAAATTTTGTCCAACGCCGGTGTGGATGCGCTTTTCATGGATTACACAAATGGCGGCTGCACCTTCACGGATAATTTGATAACTCTTATGGAAGCGCTTTTGGAGTGCAAAAAGGAAGGACTGGACATTCCAAAAATTTCATGGTATGGCGCAATGGGCCCGTATAACAACAACACCTTTGACGAAACGCTTTCCTTCTATTATAATGTATACTGCGATGACCGCTACCGCGACCTGTGGTTTACCTGGGACGGCAAGCTCTTTGCGGCAGACTGGAAAACAAGGGACCAGGG
>CAZITC010000199.1:0-3319 GCA_964542085.1 uncultured Ruminococcus sp.
ACCAAACACTGCTCGGCGTTGTAAAAATGTTAAATGCAAAGCCAACCGCCGCAACTGCCAGCGCAAGATTAAAGCCTTTTGCAAATGAGGTTTTATCCGAATATCTTCCAAAGGGCTTAGAAACAAAAATACGTGCTACGTTACCGATAATGTTTATAACCTGTACCATACCTACCGAAAGCATAAGCTCCTTTGTTTTGTAAACACCCATAAATCCGATTGTAAAATACCTGCCTATTTCCCAAAGAGTGTTAACCGTTACAAGGCTTTTAAAGCTTTTGCTTTGCATGGTGTTTTTCCAAATATCCTTAAGCGAGTGGATTTTGCTTTGCATTTTGCAATCCGGAATCATCATATAAGAAACAAAGCTTATAATATTTAACACCAAAATCAGTATTCCCAGGAACAAAAACGACCCGTTCATGTTGCCGGCCTCTTCAAACTTATCTACGGTAAAGCCCACAGCAAGTGTGAACAAAATGCCGAATACAAGAGAAATTATTTCCTTAACGGCGGAATATTCGCCACGGTTATCCGGTGCCACATACGAATTTGCCCACTTAAAATAAATCGGCGAAATAGGATACAAAAAGGCATATCCCGCGAGTATGCAAAGCATTACAAGAGTTGTTTTAATTTCATGACTGACGGGCAAAAGCACTACAAAATATGTACCCATGAAAAAAAGCTGACTTATTACGTCGAAAACAATAACCGTTTTTTTAACGCTTTTTACCTTGTTAAGAAGAAGCATGGAAAAAAGCTGAAACATAAACGCAAGTGATATAAAAGAAGAAATTATGCCGTTTAGCGAATCGCTTATACCAATTTCCGTTAAAAGCTTGGCTAAGAACGCATCCGCAACAAGAATTGTTACAAGATATTCCACCAAGCACTGTGATATGTAAGCCTTACGCGAAAGCTTGTATTCATCTGAATTATACACAAAGCCACCTCATATTTGATTATTCGCAAATTCATCTTCAATGAAATAATTATACATTATTATCATTTGAGTGTCAACAACAAAATTGCCTAAAAATGCTTCAAAATAAAGATTTCTATTGATTTTTCTACTACATTAACTTATAATAAAGTAGTTGAGGTGAAAAAATGTCACTTAAAAAAATTTCTGAACTAACAGGCTATTCCGTTTCAACAGTTTCAAAGGCCTTTACCGGAAAGTCCGATGTTTCCGAAGGCTGCCGGCAAAAAATTTTCACTGCCGCAAAAAAGCTCGGCCTTTATGATAAATATATTAAAATTAAGCCTAACAAAAAAATAATTGCGCTTATTGTGCCGGAATTCGCAAGTGAATACTATTCGCGTGTTGTTGCTCGCTTTTCCGAATGTATCAACGGCCACGGTGCACTGCTGACCGTTGCGGAAAGCAGCTTTGTTCCGGATAATGCAGAAGAACTTTTCAATTATTTTGCATTCACCGCCGGCTGTGACGGAGTAATAATTTTTGACTGTGTAAATCCCGTTAAAAATCCGGATAAATTCCCGGCCGTTATTGTCGGAGCCGAAAATTTTGATACCCCCTTTGATTTTGTTGACATTAATCTTTCGGACACAATTAAGGAGCTTGTTCGCCTTCTGTCCGAAAACGGTCACCGAAAAATTGCCTTTATCGGCGAAACGCACACCTCCTCTCCAAATACAACGCCTTTAGAGATGCTATGAAGTCGCTTCGGCTTGTAATCGACCCATCGCTTGTAAAAATTGCGAAAAACACCCGTTTTGAACAGGCCGGTTATGATGCGATGAATGAGATTTTAGAAGGCAAGCTCATCCCCACCGCCGTGCTTGCGGCTTACGATTATATGGCAATCGGCGCAATAAAATGTATCGAAGATCACGGTCTTTCGGTACCGGGGGATATTTCGTTGGTCGGAATGGATAACATATATGCCTGCGAAAACCTAAAGACGCCTCTAACCTCGGCCTCGGTTTTTCCGGACAGTATGTTTGAAATAATTTACGAAATGCTTATGCGTAAAATTAACAATAAAAATTTATCCCTAAAATCACAAAAAATCCACCCTAACGGCATTGTGGAAAGACAGTCTATAAAAAATATATCGGCGGAATAATCCGCCGATATATTTTTTTAAGCTGTTTCAATTTTACTTGCCTTTTTAAGGTCAAGCTTTTCAATTGCGTCCTCACGCATTTTATATTTCAAAATTTTGCCTGCCGCATTCATCGGAAACGAATCTGTAAGCATGACGTATCTGGGCACCTTGTGCTTTGCCATGTTTGCCCTTACATAATCCTTTATTTCATCCTCCGTCACGGTTTCGCCTTCCTTAACAATAATGCAAGCGGCAATTTCCTCACCGTACTGCTCATCCGGAACGCCGATAACCTGAACGTCCTTTACCTTTTCGTGAGTATAAATAAACTCCTCGATCTCCTTGGGGTAAATATTTTCACCGCCGCGGATTATCATGTCCTTAATGCGGCCGGTTATTTTATAATATCCGTCCGGTGTTCTTCTTGCAAGATCACCGGTGTGAAGCCAGCCGTCCGCATCAATTGCGGCGGCTGTTGCTTCCGGCATATTATAATAGCCCTTCATAATGTTATAGCCACGGGCAATAAATTCGCCGTCCACATTGTCCGGAAGTTCCTCGCCGGTTTCAGGGTCAACGATTTTACACTCAATGCCGTACATCGCCTGTCCAACGGTATTAACTCGCAAATCAACCGAGTCTGTGGTTTTGCTCATAGTACAGCCGGGAGACGCCTCCGTCTGGCCGTAGGTTATACATATTTCGCTCATATGCATTTTGTTTATAACGTCCTCCATAACCTTAATCGGGCACGGACTTCCGGCCATAATACCGGTACGCATATTCTTAAACTTGTCCGCATCAAAATCCGGATGCTCCAAAAGTGCAATAAACATCGTGGGCACACCGTGAAATGCGGTGATTTTTTCAGTATATATGCAGTTTAAGGATTTTCTCGGCGAAAATGCGGTAATGGGCGACATTGCACTTCCGTGGGTAACCGATGCCGTCATGGCAAGCACCATTCCGAAGCAGTGGAACATGGGTACCTGTATCATCATTTCGTCCGCCGTGGAAAGATCCATACAGTCACCGATATTTTTACCATTGTTAACAACATTGTAATGGGTAAGCATTACACCCTTGGGGAAGCCTGTTGTTCCGGAGGTATATTGCATATTGCAAACATCCGTGCACTTGGTTGCCCTTGCCATTTCATAAACGGTTTCCTTATCAACATCCTTGCCGCGTTCGATTGCCTCCTCAAAGGTTATGCAACCGGGAGCGGAGCACCTTACAGT
>CAZITC010000200.1:0-3313 GCA_964542085.1 uncultured Ruminococcus sp.
GTGCCCGGCATTTGGCTGGAAACGGAGGTTATGGGCATAAGGTGCTCAATTTTGGACAAGTTTGATGACAGCTGCTTTTTTATGGCGCACGGAAAAAGAATAATCAACCGCGGAAGATATCTTTTGGACTATAGAAACGAAAGAGTGCGCGCCTTTGCAACCCAAACGGTTGATCGGGTTGTTGCAGAGTACGGAGCCGGCTATATTAAGTTCGACTATAATTGCACCACGGGCAAGGGCACCGATTACGCTTCCGACAGCTTTGGCGACGGGCTTTTGGAGCATAACCGCGCATATCTTAACTGGATTAGGTCAATCAAGGCAAAATATCCGCAACTTATAATCGAAAATTGCTCCAGCGGCGGCTTGAGAATGGATTATGCAATGCTTTCCGAGCATCACATACAGTCAATTTCCGACCAGGAGGGCGTTGTCGGTACGGCTTACATTGCGGCGGCGGCACCGACTGCGGTGCTTCCGGAGCAATCCGGCGTTTGGGCATGTGCCGGTAAGGGTCAGGCAAAAAACGAGGTTGAGCTTTTAATGGTAAACGCACTTATGCAGCGCCTTTACTTAAGCGGAAGAATAGATATTGCCGAGGAGGAAACCTTAAAAACGGTTAAGGAAGGCATTGAATTTTTCAAAAGTATAAGAGCCGAAATTCCTTCATCGCATCCTTATTATCCATTGGGCTTGCCGAGAACGGACGAAAAGATAATTTGCCTTGGTTTTGATTACGGCACATGTCGCAGAATTGCGGTGTGGTCGTTTAATGATGAAGAGTCTGTGACGGTCATTCCGGCAGAATATAATACGGCAAGGATTATTTATCCCTCCACCTCCGGTGTGAAGATAGCAGGCGAGTCTGGTGCTCTTAAAGTCACCTTACCGGGTGAACTTTCTGCCGCAATAATAGAACTTAAATAAAAAAAGTCCCCGCTTTGGGGACTTTTTCGCAAAGTAAAAAACGGCTGTTCCCTTTTCGGTACAGCCGGTTTTTGTTATTTAACCAACAGGCGAACTCTTATAACACCTTCGGTGCTTTCGATTTTCTTAATCATTTCATCGGTGGGTGTGCCGTCCGTTTCAATCATGGTGTAAGCAATATCTTTTTTACTTTTGTTTACAATGTTTGCAATATTTAAGCCGGATTCACTTAAAATTGTAGTGAAAGCGGAAAGCATTGCCGGAACGTTTTTGTGCATAACGGTAATTCTGGGCAATGCACTGGGCGTGAGCGAGCAGGAAGGAAGGTTGACGGAGTTTGAAATATTTCCGTTTTCCAAAAAGTCAATCAGCTCACGGCTTGCCATAACAGCACAGTTATCCTCCGATTCCTCGCTGGATGCGCCAAGGTGGGGAATACAGATTGTGTTTTCCATGTTAAGCACCTCGGCATTGGGAAAGTCCGTTATATAAAGCTTAACCGTGCCGTCGGCAATAGCGACTTTAAGTGCTGAATTGTCCACGAGCTCACCGCGAGCGAAGTTTAAGAAGCGAACGCCCTTTTTCATGCAAGAGAAAATGTCGGCATTAAACTCACCCCTGGTGGAATCGTTAAGCGGAACGTGAATTGTTATGTAATCCGCCTCCGCAACGGCCTTTTCAAGGGAAGAGGCAACCTTTACCCTGGGGTCCAAGTGAAGTGCCGCTCCTACAGAAAGGAAGGGGTCAAAGCCGACAACATTCATACCCAGGCGATAAGCGGCATTAGCCACCATGGAGCCGATGGCACCGAGGCCGATAACACTTAAGGTTTTGCCTGTTATTTCGTTTCCGGCAAAATTGCCCTTGCCCTTTTCAACCAATGCAGGAATTTCGTCACCCTTATCAGCGAGGGTTTTTGCCCACTCAACACCGCCGGTAATATTACGCGATGCCAAGAACAGGGCGGTAATAACAAGCTCCTTAACGGCGTTTGCATTTGCGCCGGGTGTGTTAAATACCGCAATGCCGGCTTCTGTGCACTTGTCAATCGGAATGTTGTTAACGCCGGCACCGGCACGAGCAATGCCCTTCAAGCTTTCGGGCAGTGCATAATCGTGCATTTTAAAGCTTCTTAAAACAATACCGTCGGGATTTTCAACACTGTCCGATACGTTGTAGTTATCGCCGAAGTTTTCAAGTCCGCATTCGGCAATTTTATTTAGGGTTAAAATATTATACATTATTAAAAGACACCTCTTATTTATTTTCAGTTTCAAACTTCTTCATAAAGTCAACCAGCGCACGCACGCCCTCGATGGGCATTGCGTTGTAAATGCTTGCACGCATACCGCCCACGGAACGGTGACCCTTAAGGTTAACAAAGCCGGCCTTTTTAGCTTCCGATACAAATTTAGCGTCAAGCTCATCGCTTCCGGTAATAAAGGGAATGTTCATGAGTGAACGGTCATTCTTCTCAACAGTGCCCTTGAAAAGGGATGAAGAGTCCAAATAGCCGTAAAGGAGAGCAGCCTTTTCTTCGTTGATTTTTTGAATAGCGGAAACACCGCCCATTTCAAGAATCCACTCCAACACAAGCTTGCAAATATAAATATTGTAGCAGGGAGGGGTGTTAAACATAGAGCCGTTTTCGGAATGTGTAACATAGTTAAACATGGTTGGTGTTATATCCATTGCATTGCCCAAAAGGTCATCACGCACAATGACGATTGTAAGACCGGCGGGCGCAACATTCTTTTGAGCGCCGGCATAAAGAAGTCCAAAGCGCGAAACGTCAATATCCTGCGACAAAATCATGGAAGAAATATCACCCACAAGCGGAACGGAGCCGGTATCCGGAAGGGATGTAAAGCGTGTTCCGTAAATTGTGTTGTTCATGCAAATGTGCACAAAGTCAGCCTCAGGGTCAAACATATCGGCCGAAAGAGCGGGAATGTAGGAGAAGGTTTTGTCCGCACTGGAAGCAACCTCACGTGCCGCAAGGTACCTTTTGCCTTCAGCAAAGGCTTTTTTAGCCCACTGGCCGGTTAAAACGTAATCAGCCTTTTTGTTTTTGTTTCCGAGATTCATGGGTACCATTGCAAACTGGCTGGAAGCACCGCCCTGAATGAAAAGCACCTTGTAATTTTCGGGAATGTTCATTGCCTTGCGAAGAAGTGCCTCAGCTCCTTCGATGATGGGAGCATACTCCTTGGAGCGGTGGCTCATCTCCATAACGCTTTGGCCTGTACCCTCATAGTTAAGCATTTGGTCGCGCGCTTTTTCGAGCACGGGAAGGGGGAGCATTGAAGGACCCGCCGAAAAATTGTAAACTCTGTCCATATGTTAAACCTCCAAAATAATAATTAAAGATATTGGTATATTATAT
>CAZITC010000201.1:0-3303 GCA_964542085.1 uncultured Ruminococcus sp.
AGCGTATAATTTAACTTTTAACTATGAATTATGTTATCGTCTGGAATAATTATTAATGGTATAGAGAATGCTTACTACACATTCTCTATACCGCTTTATTTTTTTGCTTTCAATAATTTTGTGTATTGCCACAGTTTTATTGAATGTAGAAAAGCCTTGCAATTTGTTGAAAAATACGGTAAAATACACATTATAAAATAAAAACTGATTAAGAACTTCGGTTTGTAGCGGACAATACATATGCTTCGTGCGGATATAGAAACGGAGGTTGCACCCATCGTCGGCACCGAGCGCGAATCCGAAGAGCTTGTACACTATCTTTTGGAGGAGTTTGAATCAGACCCGGCGAAGCTTTGGGAGTCGGAGCTTTTCGGAAAATCACTGCACGAACTTGTAAATGAGGAGCTTAACAACAAGCTTTCCCGTATGCCGGACGATGCCCGTGACAAAATACGCTCCACCTTAGAGCGCATTATAAACGAAGGAAGCGGCGGCCTTATCTGCATTATTTTATAATTTGACATTATGCCCCCTTATATGTTATTATGGTAATATAAGGGGGTTATTTTTTTGAACATTACAGTTTCGGCAAACGCAAAGCTAAACCTTTATCTTGACATAACCGGCCGCCGCGAGGACGGCTATCACACCCTTGAAACGGTTATGCATACCGTTGACCTGCGCGACAGCATTGTGCTTACGCTGAAAAAAAGCGGAATTTCATTACAGACCGACAAGCCCTTTATCCCGGATGACGGGCGAAACATTGCCTACAAGGCGGCAGAGCTTTTTTTTACGCATACGGACATTAAGGCCGGCATTGATATACGCATAACCAAGCGTATTCCCGTAGGCGGCGGTCTTGGTGGTTCATCAACCGACGGAGCCGCTGTTTTATCCGGGCTTAACTTTCTTTTCGGCAAGCCCTTCTCGGAGAATGAACTTTTATCGCTGGGCGCAAAATTGGGAGCCGATGTTCCCTTCTGCATAAAAAAAGGGGCCGCCCTTTGCGAGGGAATCGGTGACAGCTTAACATCACTTCCCGCATTTTCATCCGCCTTTGCCCTAATCGTAAAGCCTCCGTTTTCATTCAATACCAAAGAAATGTACACCGCCTTTGACGGTGAAATAAAGCCGGCCTCACCCGGAATCGAAGCGCTTATTTCTGCCGTAAATAAGAACGATGCCGCTATGGCCTCCTCTTCCCTTTTTAATGCCTTTTATCCGCTCGCTCTTCGACTTCGGCCGGGGCTGGAATTTGTGCGAAGCTCCATGCAAAGGGCCGGCGCGGAAAGCATTTGCATGAGCGGAAGCGGCTCGTGCCTGTTTTCACTTTTCGGCTCCTTTGCCGAATGTTCCAAGGTACAGGGTCGCCTTGCCGATGACGGTTTTGAGGCCTACAGCACAAGACTCATATAAAAAGCACACCCATGATATATCCAAAAATGTCTAAACCTTTGGATATATCATGGGTGTGCAACTTTTTTATCTAATCATGCCGAGCATTTCTATGCTTCGCTTTATAAACTTATCCAACTCCTCAGCGCCTAAAGGCTCCGATTCCAGTCTTGCAAGGTCGTAAATTTGATTTACAACGATTTCGGCTTTTTCGTCGTCCATGGCAGAAAGACTTTCCACCAAGGGATTGTTTAAGTTAACCATAAGGCGCTTTTTATCCGGGAAGCTGCCCCCGCCCATGGCCGCCGATATCATTTTCATTCTTCTTGCGTACTCATCAATCATAATAAGTGCCGGAATTTCCTTGCTCTTTAAGCTTTGAGTTTCTATTTCGGTGCCCTCCGGCAGAATTTTTTCAAAAAGCTTTTTTGTTTTTTCCGCATCGGCACCGGCACCCTCCTCCTTAAAACTGTCCGGAGTTACCGAGTCAATGCTCATGAATTTAACATCCGTAAACTTGCTTTCAAGGAATTGCACAAATGTTGCGTCAATAAGCCCCGGCATTAACAAAACCTGTATTCCCTGGTCGCTGAAAAGGTTTACATAGCTTTTTTGGTATTCTCCGCTTGTTGCGTAGTATACCTCCTTCTTATCACCGGCTAAATAATCCTCCATGGTAACATATTTGTTCATGGTGGTTTTGTAAATAAGGCAATCCTTTATTTTGTCGTAAAACTTAACATCGCTCATTGCGCCGAACTTTATGAATCCCGAAATATCCTCCCAATATTTTTCGTATGACTCACGGTCGTTTTTGAAAAGCTCGGTAAGCTTGTCCGCAATTTTTTTAACAATGTGGTCGGCAATTTTTCCAACCGTTCTGTCGTTCTGCAAAAAGCTTCTGGAAACGTTAAGCGGAACGTCCGGGCAGTCGATAACACCCTTTAGCATGAGCAAAAATTCAGGTATAATTTCCTTTATATTGTCAGCAACAAAAACCTGGTTGTTGTAAAGCTTAACCGGGCCGCCCGTCATATTCACTTCATTTTTGTCAATTTTCGGGAAATAAAGTATCCCCTTCAAATTAAATGGATAATCGGTATTCAAATGAATCCAGAAAAGCGGCTCATCATATCTTCTGAAAAGCCTTTGATAAAAGCTTTTATACTCATCCTCCGTGCACTCCGAAGGCGCCTTCATCCAAAGCGGATGCGTTTCATTAACCGGGGTACCCTTGTCCTCGCCCGCCTGATAGCAGTAAATCGGCACCGGCAGGAATGAACAGTATTTATCCAAAATTTCACGGATGCGCGAAATGGAAAGATACTCGTCATCCTCCTCGGTAATGTGCATTATAATGTCAGTTCCGCGTTCTTTTCTTGCTCCCTCGGTCATTTCATATTCAACACCGCCGTCACAGCTCCAATGTGCGCTTTTTGCCCCCTCAGCAAACGAAAGCGTTTCAATTTCCACCTTGTCCGATACCATGAAGGCCGAGAAAAAGCCAAGGCCGAAATGGCCGATTATTTGATTTTCCGGGCTTTTATCCTGATATTTGTTCAAGAAATCCTCCGCTCCCGAAAAAGCAACCTGTGTGATATATTTTTCAATTTCTCCCTCTGTCATACCGATGCCGTTATCCGTCACGGTAACCGTTCTTCCCGGCTTGTCCACCGTTACGTGCACCTCATATTCCTCATCTGTCGGAAGCGCCGCGCCGGCATCCTTCACCTTTTTAAGCTTAGTTACCGCATCGCATCCGTTGGATACAATTTCACGCAAAAAAATGTCCTTATCCGAATAAAGCCACTTTTTAATTACCGGAAAAATATTTTGCGTGTGTACTGTAATATTGCCCTTCATAATATAACACGTCCTTTCAAAAGAGGCTAAAGTATATTATAC
>CAZITC010000202.1:0-3276 GCA_964542085.1 uncultured Ruminococcus sp.
GATCCGGCTTCAGGTGCTGCATATACCGGTTTTGCCAATGGTATGACCATCAGCAGACCAGCTGCGGCAAGCATTCCGGCAAACCATTTTATCGGACCGTCTTTGTTATATTTTCCAAACATTATCTCTTTCCTTTCTATTTGCAGATAGAAAAGGAGCGGTGAATCACAGATCATGAAAGGTCTGTTAATCACCGCTCCTGCTCTTACTGCATATGCTTAAAGCATGATATGAGAAATATAGCACTGCTCTGAATTATGCTGACATGAAAGAGTTCAGCAGCATCAGAGAGCGCCTATAGAAAGCCGTTTTCGTATGAGATCAGCGTATGCAGGAAACTGATATGAGAGAGTGTTGATTTCCTGTTCCGCTATATATCTATTATAGCTGAAGAAAGGCTCTGCTTAAAGGCAGTAATGCAATGTTCAGCGCAGTTGTCAAAAAATCTCAGAGGAATAATAAGTCATTGTACCTGCAAGATAAGCACGGATAACAGAAATTGAAAGGTCAGAAAGATCACTTTTCCCGTACCGGCGAAAATACTTGCTGAGAGCGTTCTCTACAGTTCTTTCTGTAAAAGTAGTATAGCGTTCATACAAAGCAGGTATCGAATCCTTTTCATCGTCTGGAAGAGGAGGTCTGTCATCACTGCCGGCATATCCATCTTTGTCTGTCCAGAAGAATTCAGAAAAGGCATCAAGTTCATCTGCCATGCGGGAATTATAATCGTCAAATATATCAGAAGCCAATTCCTGATAATGAACCATTTCTTCCGGATCGAGTGTGCCAGTAGACTTTGCGCCCTGCTCATTCAGATAGCCGATATAGCCTAATTCAAACTCCAGCTGCAGAAACTTTTTGATCTGCTCAGCCTTCTGAAACATATCATTGCCGTCGATGGCTATAATATCATCCCTCGTAACCGGTTCTGCAGGTTCATCAGAATCAGGATCTCCGAATATTCTGTTATAAAAATCGTCAATAAGGATCTTCAGACCAGCACCGTCGTGATCCCACTTTTCAGCAGCCGGCACCACACCTTCAAATGTTTTCTTTTCATAGAGTCCATCCATCACATATGGATAAAGCTGCTTCATTTCCCAGTCAGGATCAAGAATTCCGGCTGTACTCACGTGATTTTTTGATGTGTCAGGCCGGTAATTGCCGATGATAGCATTGAACTTACTCTGGAAGTCCATGAACATATTATTCCGTTTATCCTGATCATCCACAGTTCCGCGATCCGAAACATGCTGGCAGGAAAGATAGTGGCTGCCATCATCCTTCGTACCGATTGTACAAATGTAGAAGCGTGAAACCATGGCGTTGTAATGTTCGGAATATTCTCCGGTTTCTTTGTCACGGGTATCCATTTTGCAGCGGTCCAGCCATTCCTCAAAGGAATCATTGCTGGTCACGATGAAATACTGCCCGGCCCACAAAGGATTGCCATGTGTGCGTTTATACACAAAGCACATGGCATTATCGGTCATATTCAGAAGGTTCGGGCAGGTCTGGTCATCAATCACGATTGCGTTATGATCCGGCTGCAGGCGGTCAAACTTACCAGTACCGCCGCCCTTGATCTGAAGAACCCTCTGTCCATCAAGAGCATGAATGGCTGCGTATGTCTTACCAAGGTTACTATCTCCCTGAATAAAGATGCAGATCCGGAGCATATCAGCGCCTTCATCCACACGTTTCACCACGCCCGCTTCATAGCTTGATTCAATGGCTTTCATCTTGCTGTTGCTGCGAACTACCAGAGGGAGGGCCTGCTTCCATTTATCGAAGGGCTTCAGGTCATAGCCAAGCTGAAAAGCTTCGTGATCGTACTTTGCGTAATCACTGAAAGGAACCCGTGAAGGTTCAGATGTGAAACGAAGATACCCTTCACAAACCTGCTGGATTTCCTCAACTGTAAGATTGCTCACAAGCTCAGTGATGTCATAAGGTTCCTTGCCGTCCTTGATAGCCTGCTTTGTCTTATGCATCAGATACATCGTGTAGCCGGCAAAATCATCGACTGTCTCTACACCATGATTATTCCAGAGTTCATCATCGTCAACCGGCCGGTAAACCACGCCAAGATAGTCAAGGATCTGCTTCACGCGGCGATTCACATTCCTGTCTACAAAGCGAAGGATGATATGCACATGACGTTTTTCTGTTGCAATCTTCCAGAAATGGCCGTCATCCTGATTGGTGTCCCTGTAATGCACAATAAGGATGATCTGAACATAGTTAGGATCTGCTTTCTTTACCTGTGTACAAACATAGTCCAGTCCATAAGGCATCTGCTCGTCATAGAACTTAAGTGCGGCAGAATGCACCTTGGAGAGCAGATGAAGAGGATGATGTTTAATCTTATCAAAACTCTTTTTCCTGCGCTTCCGTTTACCACCATCATTCTTCGTCGGAGGTTTCACCGATACAGAATTTGCAAGCGCTGCAGCCTGATTCTGTGGTATATTAGAAGCGAGGATAGTAGCTTTACCAGCTACAGATGATGATGCGTTGCTCTTTGCCTGAGGAAGCGCATCATTTTTCTTTTCACTCATTTTCCTTAGCCCGGTCCTTTCTTCTGTAATAGCGGATCCAGGAGCGCACTGTTCCTACCGGCACATCGTAAAGCATGGCAATATCTGCTGCTGTGTGATGGCCATACATCTTGAAAAGCAGTTCTTCCTGTGGTCTTTTCGTTGGCCGCCCGCTCTTTTTCTTCTCAATCTGAGTCATTTTTCCCATTTTTCACTTCCTTGTTTAATAAAATACCTGTTTTTTGCCCGATTTATATTTTGCTCACCTCCATTATACCGGTGAAAGTGTCTCCCCATCAACTTAAAGGGGTGAAAATGAGGGTTTTAACATGTATTCCGAGGATAGATCAGATACATGAAAAAGTGTCAAAAGCGCCCAAAATAAGCCGTTTACGGGCACACGCGCAATGTCTCCCCCGGTCAATTCCAGATGGGGAACCATATGGATCGGGGATACAAAATACGGTTCCCCGGATTTGGGGAGACGGGGAGACATTGGGGAGACATTTTGCCGTAGCTGTCTCCCCACGCGCGTAAGGCTTATTTATGCCTTTAAATGACATTTTGGGGAGACGGGAGACACAAATACAGGGGTATATGAATTTCGTCCTGTAAACCCTGTGTTTTTATTGTTTTTTTGAGTGCTGAAATGACATGGGGAGACATAAAACGGGGAACAGGAATCTGTTTATGCAATTCTGGCGCAAAATGTACCTGTGACAAGTGTATAAGCCGC
>CAZITC010000203.1:0-3252 GCA_964542085.1 uncultured Ruminococcus sp.
CGGTATCCCTTCCGTAGGGTGAGGTTTGCGTAACCTGACCGGGAAGCGTTGTCGGCGCCATTTGTCCGCCGGTCATTCCGTAAATTGCGTTGTTAATGAAAATAACAGTGATGTTTTCACCGCGAGCCGCCGCATGAACGGTTTCTGCCGTACCGATTGCCGCAAGGTCACCGTCACCCTGGTAGGTGAACACAACGTTATCGGGATTTACCCTTTTAATTCCGGTTGCAACAGCCGGTGCACGGCCATGCGCCGCCTCCTGCATATCACATTCAAAATAATTGTAAGCAAATACGGCGCAACCGACTGGTGCAACACCAACGGTTTTGCCCTCAATGTCAAGCTCGTCAATAACCTCAGCCACCAAGCGGTGAACAATTCCGTGGTTACAGCCGGGGCAATAGTGAAGCGTTACATCACTCAATGCATGCGGTCTTTTAAAAGTTGCCATTAAAAAACGCCTCCCTTAATTGTTTCAAGTTTGTTTAATATTTCCTCCGGAGTGGGAATCATACCGCCGGTACGGCCGAAAAATTCCACCGGAGCCTTGCCGTCAACAGCAAGCCTTACATCCTCAATCATCTGCCCCATGCTCATTTCAACCGAAAGGAAGCACTTAACCTTGTCCCTATATTTAACAAAGGGAGCGTTATCAAAGGGCCAAAGAGTGATGGGTCTTATAACACCGACCTTTATCCCCTTTTCTCTTGCCTTCAAAACAGCCGATTTTGCAACGCGGGCAATCGTTCCGTATGCCGCGATAATTATATCGGCATCCTCACACATGAACTCCTCTGACCTTGCCTCATTCTTTGCAACGGTTTCATATTTTTTATAGCGCTCAATAACAAGCTTTTCAAGTTCCTCCGGTGTTATGTACAGTGAGTTTATAATGTTTCTTTTTCGCTCCATTTTCGTTCCTGTGGTTGCCCAGTTTTTTTCGGGAATAACCTTTGTGCTTTTGTAATTTCCGAAAACAACAGGCTCCATCATTTGACCGAGCATGCCGTCACCCATAATCATTACGGGCATTCTGTAATAATCTGCAAGGTCAAACGCTTCCTTAACAAGGTCAACCATTTCCTGTACAGATGAGGGAGCCAAAACGATTAAGTGATAGTCACCGTGGC
Source organism: uncultured Ruminococcus sp. (assembly GCA_964542085.1). Classification (GTDB taxonomy): domain Bacteria; phylum Bacillota; class Clostridia; order CAKSNL01; family HGM11501; genus HGM11501. The sequence continues at coordinate 1,131 of CAZITC010000203.1, forward strand.
CGCCGCCCTTTGTTGCCTGGAAATAATCGCTCTGCGCCGGCTGAATACCGCCGAGACCGGGACCTCCTCTTACAATATTGCAAATAACGCAAGGAAGATCACTTCCGGCAATATAAGATATACCTTCCGCCTTTAAGCTTATTCCGGGGCTGGAGGATGAGGTCATAACCCTTGCGCCGGCACCGGCCGCACCGTAAACCATGTTAATGGCTGCAACCTCACTTTCAGCCTGAAGGAATGTTCCTCCGATTTTAGGCATTTGCTTTGCCATATATGCCGCAACCTCGGTTTGCGGTGTTATGGGATATCCGAAGAAAAACCGACATCCGGACTCAATAGCCGCACGCGCCAAAGCTTCGTTACCCTTCATTAATACCTTTTCTTCCATTTTACAGTTTTCACTCCTTCACTTCAATTGCACAGTCAGGGCAAATCATTGCACAGAATGCACAGCCGATACACTTTTCAATATCAGTTACACCCGCCGGATTATAGCCCTTATTATTAAGCTTATCCTTGCTTAGAGCAACAATATTTTTAGGACAAACCGTTACGCAAAGACCGCAGCCCTTGCACACTTCTTCATTAAAAAACGCCTTTGACATCAAAACTGACCTCCTACTTGCATTTTAATATACTTTTTCATACCGAATTCATTTTTCTCGGCAATTGCCTCCATTACAGTATTACCCACAAATGGAATTCCTGTTTTTGAAGAAACTTCCTTCAAAAGCTCCTCACCCTTTTTAACATGGTACCGCATTGTTTCGTCCATTAGGTTTGCGTTGTTCAAAAGCGCCGTAACGCTAAGCCTTGCGGCCGCTTCAACATTTTTTATCATTTCCTCAATTTTGATAACGGAATCCGTTTCCGGGCGGAACACATTGACCACGAAATAAACCTCGGTTTCATCCGGTGGAAAAAGAGTCTTAAAGCGACCGAGTACAGCCGCCCCGTCATCATCACCGCCAACATCAAGTACAGCGTTTTTTTGACCGGAAAACACCGAATAAACGTCCGGCGGAAGCGCCGGTATATCTACATTTGTTCCGGCATAATATGGCGAAATAACCTTAATGCCGTTTTGAATTAATATTTTTTTTGCATCATTTGTGCGAAAATACGGATTTACAATATCAAGGTCAGCGATAACATCCACCTTGTTTTTTATTGCAAAATTAACCGCAACCTCTGTTTTTCCGCTTCCGTAATGACCGACAAATACGTTAATCCTTTTCATGCACACCATCCGCTTAAAAAATAGTATTGATATATTATATCACAAAAACAGCGCTCGGTCAACACAAAAAGCACTGTTTTTTCACCGATATTTATTATTTTTTTCGCTTTTTTGACATTTTACAGTATTTTTTTCTCTGTTCGTCAGTTATTAAGGGTTTTTATTATCCCCTGTGTTATTCCAACTGCAAGCTTTTCCAAAAAAGCATCGTCCATTAAATTGGCAAGTTCTTCCTGATTTGTCAAGCATCCGCATTCAACAATTACAGCAGGCATATCCGTTCTTTTAATTACCGCCATATTTGTGCCGTCCCTTAATCCGCGGTCAATTGTTCCGGCCGCGGCCGTCATCTCGGTTAAAATATTCTGTGCCAAAACCTTACCGGCACTGCTTTCCAAGTAATACAGTACCATGGAGCCTTTATAATCGGCCTGAGGTATACTGTTATTATGGATTGACACAAAGAGTGCGGCTTTCTTATCGTTTGCAAATTCCGCCCTTTCGGCAAGGCCGACATAAACATCGTTTTCTCTTGTAAGAAGCACCTCAATTCCGTTTTCCTTCAGCATACGCTCTACCTTAAGCGTTATCGCTAAATTCATATCCTTTTCATATGCAATAATGTTTTCTCCGCTTTCATCTTTGCCAAGGCTTCCCGGGTCATAGCCGCCGTGCCCGGCATCCAGAACAACAAGTCTGCCGTTAATTACGGCTTCATCGCGCTTTTCTTCAGCTTTGGTAAAGATAACCATGTTTTTGTCAACGCTTATGCTTACACTGCCCTTCAGCTTCACAAGGACCTCAGTGCCGCTTACGGAAATTTCCGTTACCAAATCGTCACCGATTTTTAAGGTTTCGTCACTCAAAGCCGCACCGCTAACG
>CAZITC010000204.1:0-974 GCA_964542085.1 uncultured Ruminococcus sp.
GGGCTGTTATTAATGGAAAAGGTCATGGACATAACGGGCTGGTCAATTTCAACGAAGGGAAGTGCCTCCACATTAGAGGGGTCACATAAGGTTTCGCCGATTTCAATATCCGTTATGCCGGAAAGGCAAACAACCTCACCGGCACCTGCCTTATCAACCTGATTGCGCTTTAACCCCTCATAGGTGTAAATAGTGGCAATTTTGCCTTGCCTTGTTTTACCGTCACGTGCGCACACCGTTACGTTGCTGCCGGTTTTAACCGTGCCGCGCTCAATCGTGCCGACGGCAATGCGGCCTGTGTACCCGTCAAAATCAATGTTGGACACAAGCATCTGGAAGGGCTTTTCGCTGTCCCCCTCCGGCGAAGGCACATGCTTTATTATAAGGTCAAACAAGGGCTTCATATCGCCGCTTGTTGCCTCCGGATCCATGCTTGCCCATCCGTCCCTGCCGGAAGCATAAATAACGGGCGAATCTAACTGTTCATCGGTTGCATCCAAGTCCATGAAAAGCTCCAGTACCTCATCCACAACCTCATAAGGTCTTGCGTTAGGCCTATCCACCTTATTTACAACAATTATGGGCACAAGGTTTAATGCAAGCGCTTTTTTAAGAACGAAGCGTGTTTGCGGCATACAGCCCTCAAACGCATCAACAAGCAAAAGCACGCCATCAACCATTTCAAGCGCACGCTCAACCTCACCGCCGAAATCGGCATGGCCGGGAGTATCCACAATGTTTATTTTCATATCCTCATAATAAAGTGAGGTGTTTTTTGCAAGGATTGTTATTCCTCTTTCCCTTTCAAGGTCGTTGGAGTCCATTACGCGCTCCTGTACCTGCTCGTTTTGGCGAAATGTGCCGCTTTGACGAAGCATTGCGTCAACCAGTGTTGTTTTACCGTGGTCAACGTGAGCGATTATTGCAACATTTCTAATATTATTTGTATTCATGAAATCTCTTCTTTCCAATTT
>CAZITC010000204.1:984-3245 GCA_964542085.1 uncultured Ruminococcus sp.
TTCCAATTTACTTTAACTTATTTATTTTACAATAAACCACCCGTTTTGTCAAGCAAAAACAAAGGCTCTGCCTAAAAAGGCAGAGCTATGCATGAATTGCTTCAAGCTCGTGCTGAATTTCCTCCGCACGCTTAATCTGGTCGTTCAAATTCCACTGCCCTATATTTTTGCCGTCCTTCAAAAACATGGAGCCGCACTGATGGAAATAAAATTCAATTCCTCTTTCCTTGGCCTCCAAAAACAGTGCCTCCACCCATTCGTACTGAATAGGCCTAACATCACATTTTGGTGCCATTTCACCGCCGACGTTTACGCACTTTATTAACCCCGTATCAAGATATTTGCCCAGACTTATGGGTGCAATAAGCGGAGAGCAGAAAACCTCCCTGTGCTTCAGCGGTGCATCAAGAAAATGTGGTAGGCGCCTGTCCGCCATTTCCTGATTTTCAATTGAAATGCTTAAATGAAGGTTGTCCCAGCCATCGCCCCAATCTGAAGGAACGCACTCCCTTATTCTTTCCGGCCTTTTAGTCGTGCTTACAAAAATACAATCACTTCTGCGACGGATAAAATCCCAGCAGCCTTCACGCCATTCGTCAGCCTCCTCAATGAAAAAATCAGACGAAAAGCAAAGCTTAACCAATGAATTTTTCGGGCAGTCCTTATCCTTAAGCTCATATGTCGTTTTTCCTTTTGCGATAACCGTGGTGTCCCTTCCGTACCTTTTATCCATTTTGTAAACAAAGCAGTTTTTACACCCCGGGCTTACTTTTTTACAGCCGTGCCACGGATTCCACGGCACCGCCTTTGAAATTTCTGTATTTTGCATAACTCACACTCCTTTGACAGTTTTATTTTTAAGCTTTAACCCCCAACGTCCAAGCTGTTTTTTGTAAAGATAAAGTCCCACGCTTCCTGCAACTGTTTCGGCCACGGGAAACGCAATCCATGTGTAGTCGAGGCCGATTTTGGAAAACATGTAAAACACCGGAACGAGCACAAATATTTGCCTTGTCAGCATAAGCATAACGCATGATGCCCCCCGTCCGATTGCTTGGAAGAAAACCGGCAGCATAAGCGAAAACACAGCCGAAACAAAGCTTAAGCCGATTATCGGAAACGCAACCTTGCCGATGTCTATAACCTCCTCCGACTTGGAAAACACACGCATTACCGCCTCCGGCATGAACACAAATAGCGCAATTCCGATTACCATGAACACAAGTGAGATGAATAGTGAGGTGTTCATTATCTTCCTGCAGCGGTCATAATTTTTTCCGGCATAATTATAACTTATAACCGGAACGATGCAGGTTTGGAGGCCGATTAATGGTATAAATATAAAGTTCTGCGCCTTGTAGTAAAGTCCCAGCACCGTAACAGCCGAGTCAGAAAAACCCGAAAGAATTGTGTTCAAAATAAAAATGTAAACCGTATACAGCATTTCCATGGCTATGGATGAGTAACCGTAAACATATATTTTCTTTATGTAGTGCGGAATTTTTTTAATTGCCGGAGGCTTATGAAAGCCGCCGAAGGCCGTTATAAGCGCAGAAAGACACTGGCCCGCAACGGTTGCATATGCCGCGCCGGCAACTCCCATTTCCGGAATAGGGCCTATACCGAAGATTAAAATCGGGTCTAAAATAACATTGGTAACCGCGCCGGCAATTTGTGCCGCTGTCGGAACACGCATATTGCCCCGCGCCTGATGCACCTTAGACCAACTACCCTCCAAAAATGTGCCGATTGAGCCGATGCACACAATGTTTCCGTAAATAATCGACTGGCGGATTGTTTCTGCCTCCTTGGCCGAGGTGCAAACATATATCTCCATAAACAAATATGAGAGAACGGCAAATACCGCCCACGACAAAACCGCAAGCACTCCGGCCGCACCCGCGGCCTCATTCGCCTTGTCGCTTTCGCCGAGTGCATCCTTCCTTGCCATGTAAATATTAAGCCCCACACCAGTGCCAACCGCCAGTGCAATTATAATTATCTGCATGGGATATACCACCGTAACCGCAGACAGCGCCGCATCTGAATACCGACCGAGGAAAAAGCTGTCAACAATGTTATATATAGCCTGAATAAGCTGTGAAAGCATTACCGGAGGGGCAATTTTCAATAAAATTTTTCCAATTCGCTCCGTGCCGAAAAAGCTGTTATCGTATGTCATAAATTTTTCCTTCCTCAAGTTAATCTGTCACTCCTAAAAGCCTCATGCAAAAGCGTTTTTCCTCTTCACTGTCCAGGCT
>CAZITC010000205.1:0-3241 GCA_964542085.1 uncultured Ruminococcus sp.
ACGATGCTGTTTACTGGGGCACAAAAAACACTCTGTACGAAAAGCCCTACACTCCGGAATTTGAAACAAAGCCCTTGAAAACGGAAGCGGCACAGCAAGCCGTCACCCAGATTACGGGCGACGAGGTGCAAAAGGAAGCTGGCCGAAGAGAGGACTTTCGCCCCGTTGAAAAAGCTGTCGCAGTGAAGAGCGGCGAAGGGGAAAAAGCGCACGGAGATTGCTTTGGCGCGGCAAAGAGTGGCGTTGCACATGTTCGTGAAAATGCGCCTTTAACAGGCTTTACGCCGATTCGGCCGATTGCGCCTGTTAAAGAAAAGCTTATGGCAGAGCCAAAAACCGAATACACAGTTACTTCAGCAGAAAGTAAAAAGGCGGCAGAGCCCTTGCAGCAGAGCCTTGAAATGCCGGAGGAGAGCTATAGGGTTATCGGGCAGATTTTTGAAACCTACATTATTTCCGAAAAGGGTAACGAAATGTTTTTGATTGACCAGCACGCGGCGCATGAGCGGCTGAATTATGAGGCACTGAAGGCGAAAAGAGAGAAAAGTGAGCCGACAGGCCAAATGCTACTTATTCCGGAAATTGCCTCGCTGGAGCCGGAGGAAATGGTGACATGGGAGGAAAACAGGGAGTTTTTAAATTCCATCGGCTTTGAAACAGAGCAAATGGGCGAGCGTGACATTATGATAAGAAGCACGCCGTACGGAACGGATGCCGCGGAGGCGGCGGATGTTATTGCGGAGCTTTTAACAACTCTTGCAGATAAAAGGCACGACAAAAGAACGTATTTGGAGGAGCGCGCCATGTATTCCGTTTCGTGCAAGGCGGCGATTAAGGCAAATATGCACATTTCCCTTCGTGAGCAGGAGGCGCTGGTAAACAGGGTTATGGCAATGCAGGGCATTAATACCTGTCCCCACGGCCGCCCGATTTGCATAAAAATATCGAAGGAAAAAATTGAAAAGGAATTCAAAAGAACATGAAAATTCCCATTATTGTTGTTGCCGGCCCAACTGCATCCGGAAAAAGCGCCCTGGCCCTGGAGCTTTGCGAAAGGTATGGAGGCGAGCTTGTTTCGGCGGACTCCATGCAGATTTATCGCGGGCTTAACATAGGGACGGCCAAGCCGACGGCGGAGGAGCAAAAAAGAGCACGGCACCACATGATTGATATTTTGGACATTAACGAAAAATTTTGTGCGGCGGACTATTCGGCCATGGCCGGGGAAATTATAGCGGATATTCATAAAAGAGGGCACCTTCCGGTTATTGCCGGAGGCACCGGGCTTTACATTGACTCAGTCATAAGCGGTATGGCATTTTCACATTCTGGCGAAAATGCCGAGCTGAGAAATTCGCTTTCGCGCCTGGCAGAGGAAGAGGGAGCGGAGGCGCTTCACGATATTCTTCGCCAAAAAGACCCCGTTGCCGCCGAAAAAATTCACCCTAATAATGTAAAGAGGGTAATCCGTGCCCTGGAAATAATTGATGCAACGGGCAAAAGCATTGACGAAAGTGTAAAAAAGCCCGGCGGCGAGGACGAAAAATATAATTGCCTGTACATTGTTATCTCACGCAACAGGGATAAGCTTTACGAAAGAATTAACGTGCGCGTTGATGAAATGGTAAAAGCCGGACTTTACGAGGAAGCAAAATGGCTTTTTGAGAATGTTAAGGACAAAAGCGCAACCGCCATGCAGGCAATCGGATATAAGGAGCTTATTCCGGTTTATGAGGGGCAAGGCGAGCTTGGTGAGGCAATAGAAATATTAAAAAGAAACACGCGCAGATACGCAAAAAGGCAAATTACATGGTTTTCGCGGCACAAGGATGCACTTTTTTTAAGTGACCCTTCGGCCGACAGCCTTGAAAAGGAGGAGCGCTTTAAGGATTTCTTAAAGTGCCTGGGAGAATAAAAAATGAACAAAAAAACGATAACAGCTGTTATTTGCTTAATTCTTTTGGTAACGGTTGGCTTTGGAATTTATTATGCTGTCGTTTCAACAAAAAACGGTCAAACTGTTACCGCCGTTGTTAAGGACTTTGTCCGCTTTGCGGATGCGGAGGGTTATGTTATAAAAAATGAAGCTACTGTGGATTTATCCGGAGGAAGCTTCATGCGCTTTTATTACAAAAACGGTGAGCGCGTGGCCGGAAATGCCAAAATTGCCTCCATTTACAATACCGAGGCGGACGGAACGCTGATTAACGAAATTGAAACATTGGACACGAAAATTAAAAATCTGGGCAACGAATATGTAAACCTTACGGCAAATGATGTGCTGAAGGTGGAAAAGTATATCGACGAGGATATTGACAAAATCCAAACGGTAATGCTTACAGGTAATGCGACGCAGTGCTCACTTGTTGCGGACAGGCTTTATGCGCTGCTTAACATTAAGCACACCAACCAATCGCCCAAAGAGGAGGACAAAAATGCCCTGATTGCCGAAAAAACCGAGTTGGAGAATAAGCTTTCGGCGGACAAGAGGGATGTTTTCGCTCCCCGTGCCGGCATTTTTGCGGAAAAAACGGATGGGCATGAGGGATTGGCCGATTCCTCTGTTGCGCTGGGCATGACTGTGGCTCAGTTTGACGAGCTGGCCGGGAAAAAGACGGATAGCACCGAGCGTAAATGCAAAATTGTGGATAATTACAAATGGTATATTGCATGCAAGGTACCCGAAGCATCTGTTGCCGACAAGAAAACATCGGACAGCGTGAAAATTGAAATGCCGGACGGTCAGATTTTGAAAGGTCAGGTTGAATATGTTTCCGCGGCAGAGAGCGGCCATTGCATTGTAACGGTTTCAACTGACAGGGAGTATGCCTCGTTTGCGGATATAAGGTGTATTAAGGTGCGTTTGATTTTTGACAACTACACTGGCTATGTTGTTCCGGCAAGGGCACTTCATGTTTATAACGGAGAATACGGCGTTTTTGTTAAGAAAAACTCCAAAACTGCCTTTAAAAAGGCCGAGGTTTTGTATTCGGATGATGAATATGCGGTTATATCGCCCTCGGGTGATACGGAGCTTGAGCTTTACGATGCGGTAATTACGGACGGTGATTTAAGTGAATACTACAATTGAAGAAAACATTAAAATAATTCGCAAAAAAATTGACGAGGCGGCAATTTTTGCCGGCAGAAGGCCGGAGGAGATTACGCTTATGGCTGTTTCCAAAACAAAGCCGCTTTCCGCGGCTTTGTTTTGGAAACAGCCATAAGCGTAATCTCCTCC
>CAZITC010000206.1:0-3240 GCA_964542085.1 uncultured Ruminococcus sp.
ATTATTGGTTCATCTAGCGTGATAAGGAGGAATATACCATGTATGATGAACCGCTAAGTGCTTTAACCGATCGTGCTCGTAAGTATCTCTATGGTTTAGGATGTAAAGAATCTACGGTTGAACGTGGCTACTTCTACATTTGGAAGAGAATGATCAAAGAATGTGACGATGTTTCCCTGAACTACAACAATCTCTCGGAACATTGCATTTCCTATTACGGCAAGGATTTGATGAATTCTGATGACTGTAGCCTAACTGCGTATGAAGTAATTATCAAACGCAGATGGAAAGCTTTACTTGAGTTCCAGACAACCGGCAGAATCAACACAGCTAGTGTGGCTTCTCTAGTCAAAAACTTGGATGAGTTTTCTTCAGAATGCCTGAAATCTTATGAAGACTATCAACGAAAGCAAGGATTGAAAGAAACAACTATTGAGAAAAAAACTACGAATCTCAAGAGGTTTCTCGTGAAATATCCACTTAACTCGCTTACAGGTAATAAAATTATTGAATATGTCGCTTCATTCAAATCCCATAATCCATATGCGGCCAAACTCGAAATGGCATGCATTAAAAACTTCTTGATTTATGCGAAGAACGCGAACCTAATAACGGATGATTTCAATGCATTTTTCCCATCACGTCCGGTTCTTTCTACAGGTTCTATTTCCAGTGTTTATACCTCTGAACAGATATCCAAGGTTTTGAACTATTACAAGGGCCGAAATGATACATGCTCAAAAAGAAACTATGCGATTGTTTTAATGATCGGCTTCTATGGCATGCGAGCTAAAGATATTACGAGGCTGAAATATAACGATATCAAATGGGAAATAAATAAAATTCACTTTGTAACATCAAAGACAAATGTAGAACTTGAATATGATCTGATACCAATGGTCGGAAATGCTGTAGTAGATTATGTCCTGCATTATCGGCCAAAGACATCATCTGATCTGCTATTTGTGAAAAAGTCTGGAAATGCAATGATATCGGGAGATATCACTTTTATTGTCAACCAGGCATTTCATTCATGCGGAATCAATATAAAAGATAAACATTACGGAGCTCATTGTCTCCGTGCTTCATTAGCAACACGCATGCTTAACAATAATGTGCCGATCTTTACCATCTCAAAAGTTCTTGGACATGCTTCAATCGATACAACGAAAATTTACACAAAAGTAGATGTAGCTCATCTCAAGCTCTGTGCCTTGGAGGTACTTTGATATGACATATCAATTCCAAAGCATCCTGCGAGAAGAATTCAATGAATTTCTTCAGTACAGAATTAACTGCGGTTACAGTATGGCAAAGCCAATATATGTTTTGAAAATGTTTGACCGTCATTTAGTCAGTAAAGATTATCAGTGCAAGGAATTAAATAGTCAGATTGTCATGTCATTTCTTCAGCTAAGAGAAAATGAACGATTATCAAATCTGCGTAATCGTTCTTCAACAATTCAAGGCTTTCTAAAGTATCTGAAGCATGTAAAAGGCTATAACACTTTCACATCCATTCCGACTCATCATTTAAATGATAATGATGAATTCATTCCATATATCTATTCTGATGAGGAAATAGCAAAAATTCTTGCATGTGCAAAAGATTATCCTCATCATCCAAATGCGACACTGCCAAACATAGAGAACATCATTTCCTGCATTTTTCCAATGCTTTACTGCACTGGAATGCGAGCCGGAGAAGCGATCGGACTACATGTTGAGGATGTTGATCTAAACCAGCAGCTTATTTTTATCCGTGAAGCGAAAAATCATAATAAAAGACTATTACCTATTTCAGACTCTTTAACTGAGATCTGCAGGAAATACGTTGAAAACTGCAGCGATAAGCAATTGAGCGATATTTATTTTTTCGATACAGGATCAGAGCTTTACAGTGGGAAACTTAGTATCCATCATTTATATTTCTATTTTCGAAAGATTTTATCCATGGCAGGTATCCAGCATAGAGGACGTGGCAACGGACCACGTATGCATGATCTCCGTCACACGTTCACTTGTCACTCTCTAAGGCAACTTTCGAAACTCGATGGTGACATCAATGCCTATCTTGTATACCTTTCAACATATCTTGGTCACAAGTCATTAAGAGAAACGCAGCAGTATGTATGGCTGACAGCTGAACTGTTTGAAGAAACCCGTCAGAAGCTGGAAGCCTACACCAACTTCATCAATGAGATTTATGAGGAGGCAATCACAGATGAAGGAACTGTATGAACTGCTGGAATCCTATATGCTTGTATACCTGCCGCTTGAAAGAGGCTACAGCAAAAATACAGTTCTTTCGTACTATACATCTGTCAAGCAGTTCTTATCATTTCTTGAGCAGGAGCAGAAACTGAAAAGGAGCGTATCCGTTCTGGATTTTAATATGGATAATATCTCAAAGTATCTGCTTTATATTGAAAGACAGGGAAAATCAATAACGACACGGAATCAAAGGCTGGCAGGCCTGGTGTCTTTTGTCTCTTACTGTGCCATGCAGGAACCTGTATATCAGAATACATTAGATAGCGTAAAGAAAATCAAAATGAAGAAACCAGTAAAACGAAAACTTGATTTCCTTACAATCGAAGAATATAAAGCACTGATCAGTGCAATTGATTTAAAAGAAAAGAATGGTCTGCGATACTACGTTATGATCAATCTTCTTTACGATACAGCTGCTAGAGTCAGCGAATTTACTCATATCAAAGTTGAAGATCTGAACTATGGTTCCAATAATTCCATCAGAATATTTGGAAAAGGGAAAAAATTCCGTAATGTCTACATTTCGGACACAACAGTAAAGCTTATTAACGATTACATGAAGAAATATGAAATAAGCTCTGGTTATTTATTCAGAAACAAGCGAGATATGCCCCTATCAAGATTTGGAGTAGAATATATCATCAATAAATATTATGAGAAAGCCTGTAAAACTATTCCATCCCTAAAAACCAAAAACGTTACACCGCATACTTTGCGGCATACAAAAGCGTGTCATTTTCTGATAAATGGCACAGCACTACCCGTCATCCAAAAATTTCTGGGACATTCATCCGTCCAGACAACAGAAATATATCTGGATTTAACATCTGATGCGGTAATAAAAGCTGTTGATCAAGCATCAAAACTTGTGATGACAGAAGAAGATATTCAGACAAGGCCAATATGGCATGAAGACAATATCATCAGGCAATTAAATGCATTATTTTCAGTAGAAGATTAGATGAG
>CAZITC010000207.1:0-3229 GCA_964542085.1 uncultured Ruminococcus sp.
ACGCTCAGTTCGCAGGTTCTTCCTCCGTTCCGGCTCACGTTGAAATGATGGGTCTTATCGGTATGGGTAACAACCCCATGGTTGGTGCTACCGTTGCTGTTGCGGTTGCTATTCAGGAAGCAATGAATAAGTAAGAAAGCACGCAAAACGGCTTAAATACTGGATTAAAAAAATAGGAGCAGTGAAATGTGAATAAATGTATGTAATTCATACATTATTTCTATACTGCTCCTATTTTTTATTTCTACACTATTTTTGCGACATTATCCGTCCTTGAAAACAGGAAAAATAAATGTTTCAGAACTTGCCAGAGTATGTAATTTGAGCCGTACAACCGTTTATAAATATGTTTCTCTTTTGGAAAGCTGACAAATTTTAAGCCAACCCATTAACATTGATAATTATGTATTGCAATTCGTGTTAATAGGTTGGCTTTAATTTTATAAATCGAGTAGTTGTTTTTTCTTTTGTTCAAATTCTTCTTGTGTAATGACACCGCTATCAGGTAAATCTTTGTATTTTTTTAAACTGCTGTATGCGGTAATTGATACCAATGTTTTGGTATCGGCACTGATTTCGAGTCATGATGATGCCGCAACTGTCCAAGTGATAAATAAGCTGTTTACGGCAGAAATTATACCCTTGTACTGCGAAGCCATAATGGATGAATATAGTAATGTTCTGCACCGAAAAAAGTTTCACTTTTCTGAAGAAGCGATAAATGATTCTTTGCTCTTTATAAAGCAAAATGGGATTTTGATTAATTCAAATGCTTCGGGAGAAATTTTATCTGACATGAAAGGCCTTCCTTTTTATGAGGTTGTGCTTGAAAAGCAGTGGGAGGGTGCTTGCCTTGTTACAGGAAATGTAAAGCATTTTTCGCATAAACCGTTTGTGGTCACACCGAATAAAATGCTTAAAATCCTTGAAACCTAAACCGTAATAAAAAAGGCGCTTCGATTGAAGTGCCTTTTTGTCTTTTTATAAAACGAAGCGGCCCCGCTTCTCTGTTCCGATATGATTGTAATAAACGGTTTCGGAAGTTCCGTCGCTGTACTCTAAGAAAATGGAGTAAAGCATTACGGCTGAAACGGGAGCGTCATACACCTCGGCTTTGTATTCTCCGGTATAGTTTAAAATTTTTCCGCCGTTTTCAATAGGACCGATAGTTTTGATTGTAAAATAGTTTTTACCCTGCCTGTCATAAGCAAAATCGCCAACGGAATTGAACATATAATAGGTTGTTGTGTAATAATTTATGGTTTTATTTGTGTTTTGATATGCTTGCCAACGAATTTGCAAGCCGTCAGCGCTGTTCATCTTAAAGTAAAGCCCGGAGGGAACAATTTCTGTAGAGTAACCCCATGTTGAAGGCGCGGAAATCTTGTAGTTAAGTCCGTCGTTAATTTCCAAATCGAGCCGTCTTATGCTGTCATTGTAGCTTATAGAGCCAAATGCCGCCAGGTCGTTGAAGTACACTATTGTATTTCCACCGATGTTATAGCTTGTTACCTCCACACCGTTAATATAGGTTTTAATATCGGTATAGAGCACCGGCTGAGCCGGAGCTCCGACTTGTGATGCGGAAAGCTTAGGCGCGATGTATGTGCTTGCAACGGTGTTTGTTGCACCGCGTGTTATGTAAAGAGCTTTTTGCTCCGGCACCCATTGAACATCGAAGCCGTAGTTACGCAAGTCCTCTGCAACAACGGCGGTGTAGCCGTTTATATTAAACGAGGCGATGTTATAGTCGTTGATTGATGCAATAATATCGGTATAAACCGTTTGACCGACAACATCACCTATGTTATAGGCGTTAACCGGAGTGATTAACGAAAATGCAAGGCACAGGCACAATAATAAAACAATGTTTTTCTTCATTTTTTCTCATCCTTTCTTTTTGTGTTTGATTTTTTCGATTTGCTAAAACGCTACAGCCCCCTTATTTTTTTCTCACGCAATAAAAAATGCGTGGCAAGACAATTCTCAGCCACGCATAAAAACGAGGCTTAGAATTTAGGCTACCACACACTATAATTCTATTGTATGCAATCACAAGACAATCACAATATTACAAGCCTGCGTTTTTAACAAACACAAAATGTCCTGTGATTTTTGGTATAGCAAAACAAGGGATATACCCAATATCCCTGAAAGCATTATAAAATTATAGTATGTGGTAACAATAGTATATCACTCTGAGGCAAAAAAATCAATATATTTTTATGCTTGACATTGTGCGACTTTTGTACTAAACTTGAAGTATAACCAACAGTAAGGAAGGGATAAATTATGGAGACAAATATAGTTGAACTTAATAAGGATGTGGAGCAGTTTGTTATTCAGGCAGCACAGACTCGCTCAAAGCACAGCTTTCAAACACTTTGCGGTGATAAATTCAAGCCTCTTTGCTTTGTTCATTCCGCCGATATTCATGATGTTCTTTCGGCATGGAACAGAATGACTGAGTATATCAATCACTACAGTGAATATATTTCGTTTGCTGTTCACACCGGCGATTACTGCGGCGGCTCTCAACAGTCTTATACCGATTTTTACGCCAAGGGCGAAAAGTGCGTTCGTCCTATTTACAATTGTCCCGGTAACCATGACTGCTTCTCCGGCGAAGGCGCTTGGCTTTTGAACGACAAGAAGATTGCACACGGCTTGCTTTACAACCATACGGAGGATTGGGACGTTAATTTTATGGATATTGAGTATTCCATGAGCTATTACAGGGACTTTCCCGAGTCCAATATCCGTATGATTGTTTTGGACGATTACTATCATATTGACGAAACGAGAGAGTGGCTCCGTGGCGTTCTTTTGGATGCGCGTAAAAAGGAGCTTTCCGTAATTACAGCTCAGCATGAAACCATGTCCGATGTGGTGGACTTTTTGCCCGTTAAGTACAACTCAATTGACGAATATATGTCGGTTTGGAATGTTTATGAAAAGAAGCGCACCGAATGGGCGTATGACCAGCGTAACAGGCTGTTGTTTGAGGATATTTTGGTGGAGTTTATCAATATGGGCGGCCGTTTTGTGTGCAATCTTGCCGGTCACGACCATATTGACGAGTTTGGCTATACCGAGGCCGGAATATTGAACATTGTTGTTCAAAACGGAACAACGTGGGACGCTCTCGGCGATATGAAGAGGGTGAAGGGCACCCGTTCGGAGGATTGCTTCAACGTTGTTGCGGTTGATACGGAGCTTGGCCTTATTA